>JAUJLY010000343.1 GCA_030447145.1 Thermomicrobiales bacterium | reverse complement strand
CCAGGATTTGATCCTTGACGCTCTCCTGGGCATAAGCGCGCCTGAGCAATGGAGTCCCTACGCCAAGAGTAGATGTGGCCGCTGCCGCGCCGGCAGCCTTAATGACGGAACGACGACTGGCCCGTCGATGAAATGGTCTTGCGTTGAACGATGAAGCCACTGCGCTACCTCCCATTCTCGCGTTACACTCGAGCGGATCCGTCCGCAGGAACCAGTGGTATGAAGCGCAGACAATGAACCTACAAGTGGCTCGTTGACGGCGCGAACGCCAAACCCGCGAATACTTATTCCGTAGAGTCATTCCATTATGCATGAGACCATTAGTATGTCGCCACTGAGTCGACTTGGAACGGCGGGATACCCTCGACACCAGTTCAGATAACCTGTACCCAACACACTCCCCGGAAACCAGCTTTTTTCGGTGCTGTGGCGGATTGTAAGTGAATGTTTCTGAACAGTAGACATCTCCCGGCTGGTTCGAGAGGGGTTCCTGGATATGATTGCCTCAATTTGACACCATGCGCATCTTCTACGCCCGCAGATGGCTCCGACGAGACTTCCGCTGTCCGGATCGCAGGTAGAACACCTGTCTTCGGCTCAGCCCGGTGAGCACCATTGCCTCTTTCACGCTCATCCCCCGCAGCCTCTCGCGCATCTGCTCGGATTGATCCCGCCGGTAGACCGTCTGCACGTCCTCAAGTTCGTCGATTAACCCGGTCTCCACCTGCTCCAGCTCGTTGGCCTCCTTGCCGATGACGACCGTCTCCGTGGCCACCACTGGCCGCCGATTGAGCAGTCCAGTTGTCCGCTGACGGCATGGGAGTCCGTCCGACCCCAGGCTCTTGGTTTCGGGATGAAACGGGTGCGCGTCCATCAGGTCACCGTAGTTGCGACCAACTAACACTGAGGTATCACCAGTACTTTGGTGGTAGGGCACCACTCGAGACAGGGCTGCCTCGGGCGCGTGCAGGTTCACCCACCATTTTCGTTCCCCGTAGGGCGCGACGAGGTTGCGCTTGGCGCTGCCTGCATCTGCTGCCTCTCGGAGTCCTGCAGCCAGAGGCGCATGCTGCAGGAAGCCGAACGGCTTCACTCGTCTCCGGTACGGCTTCTGTGCCTCTCCCAGATTCTTGGGGTCAAGGGCGTTCCATCGTCGGAACCACCCCAGCATCTGTGGTGTCGAGATCGCCAGCCTCGTCGTCGCCAGCTGTCCTCCCCACTCGAGTTCCGGTGTCGCAGGTAGTCCCAGTACCTCCCGGACCATCCGTTCCCATGCCTGGTCGATCCAGTCCTTCACCTGCTCGCCAGCCTTCGGATCCATCGGCGGCAGGTACGCCCCCAGCCCATGCTCGGTCCCCTTGCGGATCGTCACGGTATCTCCATCCCTGGTGAAGAGGGCGTAGCGCTTGGCGGCGATCGCCAGGCACCCCAGCTCCCGCTGCACCTTCGTGCAGGTGCAGCCCTCCTCATGCTCGGCGACGCCACACGGACCAAAGTTCTCCTTTTCGAGCTCGAGCAACTCCCCACGATCACCGTAAGGATCAAGCCCGGCAAACAGTGCCCGGATCTCTTGCACCTCCGCCCATGACAGTGCCCGGATCGCCTCCTGTCCGTCCGGCAGCCGGTGCGGCCCACTCGGACAGGGAATGAGCCCACCGTGCTCACTCGCCACAATCGCGATCGAGTCGGTGTCCATGAAGACATGGGTGCAGCCCCGCCGACGCATCTCATGCTCGGCCAAGACCAGCATCAGCCGCGCCCCACCTGTGATGAGGGCCGCCAGCGGCGGGAAGTAGAAGGATCCTGGTTCTTCCGGTGCCCCGATCTCGGCGGTGAAGTGCTGGGCGCTGAAGACCTCCACCTCGGCCTCCTCACCTTCCTGCCGGTTGAGCTCGACGAAGACGCCATAGCTCGTTGCCGACGCCAATGTCTTCAGAAAGAGGCTCAGGGCGTCGCGCTCGGCCTTTGGCAGGCTCGTATCCGCCTTGACTCGTCCCCGTGCTCGGACCACCTCCCGGAAGAAATCCTCGGTGCGCGGATTGACCGTTACCTGCCCCCGCAGCGCGACCGGTTGCAGGCTCCTCTGTCGCCCCTTGGGCACGAAGCGCAGCGCCCGCCGAATTCTCGGAGCCCCTCCAGTGATGATCTTCGCCACGAGGCAATCAGCCAGCGTGTACCAGACTGTGTCCACACGTGCACTTGGACGGAGCGGATTAACGCCGATGGTGAAGCCTGCCTGCTCGGCACTGTAGGGAGCTCGCACCGGCAGGATGTCCCCATCCGGCTCCACTTCCACGAGCACCGGCAGCTCGCGCCATATCTCCGGCCGGAAGCAATTTGCAGCGGTCATGCGTTCGAGAAACGCTTGAGTCTCGGCTGTCGCATGGACGACCTCGAGGCGTTGCGCGGTGAGGAAGCGCCAAAGCCCGATCAAGGTATTGGTACTCGGGTAGGCGGCACGCAGATCGCAATAGGCAACGGGCACCGGTACCTTCCGGAGTCGGCACTCTGCCCGTCCACCATAGTACGCCGCCATCGCGTATCCCAAAACCTCATTGACTGAGACCCCCGGTGCGGGATCAGGTACGAGTCTGGGCACGCTGACCCCCATCGCCTTCAGATAACCCTTGCCGATGCTGGCCGGGGAATACGCTCGATCCGGTGGTAACTCCAGCGGATGGCGACGATACTCGGTCAGTGCTCGCCGGTAGAGCTCAGCGGTGAGCCGTACATCCTGCCGGGCGTAGTCGATGTATAAGGGCGTGACCTTTCCGTGCTCCTCGATAGGCTGCTTGCGAGCCTCGATGCCAAACGCCTCACAGGCACCGTTCACCGTCGTCGCCTT
Organism: Thermomicrobiales bacterium; assembly: GCA_030447145.1. GTDB lineage: Bacteria > Chloroflexota > Chloroflexia > Thermomicrobiales > UBA6265 > UBA6265. The sequence goes on along the minus strand of JAUJLY010000343.1, from coordinate 891 downwards.
GCCGGTGAGGGCGAAGGTCAGGGTGCGCAGATCGAGAAAGTGACCGCGCCATGAGCGCTTCTTACCATCTCGCACCTGCTTCGGATCCCGCTTTTTCCAGGCAGAGGTAAAGCCGATACGAGCCCGCTTGGAATCGAGCGCCTTGACGGCGATGCGGGGTACCAGCTTGTCAGGTCTCACGATACCGGGCGCATCGGTGTAGTTAAGGAAGGTGAAGGAGAAGCCGCCCTTGAACCGTCCCCGCGCCAGGCTCACCTCACACGCCAGGCGACTGAGATCGAAGGGCATGTTGAACGCCACCACGACGCCCTGGGCATCGTAGGCAATCGGAAAGAAGACCTCGCGCAGGAATGTCTCACGTGTGTGGACGATGAGCGGCTGCTTGCCCTCGCTCTCCTGCCGGTGGGCCCTGGCATAGGCGTCGACAGTGGAGCGGTCCCGGTCACTCAAGTCATCGGCGACGAGAAGCCCTTCCTCAATGAGCTCCTCCCCATCGAGGACGCGATAGCAGCCGAAGGTCAGTCTTTGTGAGTGCTCGACGGTGGTTTCGCAATCAAGCACAATCGTCAGCTCCGGCCACGCCTGCTGCCAGTCGTGAGTCTTGATCCGCTTGCGTTGCTTATCGGTCGAGGGCTTCTCATCGATGCGCACCGTGTGGGCCCGCACCGCCATCGGCAGCTGCATCCAGCGTTCCATGGCTACACTCCTTCCTTGATACCGGTCCACCACTGGGGACCAAGGGTCATCGACAAATGGGAGGCATAGGACTCGAGGGTGGTTGCCCAGCCGTAGGCCTGCTCACTGAGATAGCGGAAGGTATCGGCAAAGAAACGCAGCCAGGCGGCCCGCGTCCGCTAGCTATTGTGAGCCCGATTGCGCGGCGGCTCGCGT
>JAUJLY010000342.1 GCA_030447145.1 Thermomicrobiales bacterium | reverse complement strand
TCTCGGATGAGAAGGATAGACTCCTGGTGCTGCACGACCAGCACCTGTCCGGGAGTCCGTGCGAGAAGATCCCTGGGCTCACGGGTTCCTTGCTCCCGGATATGAAAGATGCAATGCTGGGTGGTCAACCGGTCGCGATCGAGGACGTGGACAGGGATCCCCTCACCGGGCATATGGCCGATGAGTTCCATGGATGCGGAGTAGGCTCACTGCTCTACGTTCCTTATCCCGCTACCGGCCAATGGCACATGCTCCTTGGTGCCTGCAAGGACCCGCCCTACACCTGGGACACGGGCGAGATTGAGCTCCTGCAAAATCTGGCGGAGCGACTCTCCCTCCGGTTCGAGCACGTGCGCATTGCGCAGGAACTGCGGCAAAGTGAGGAGCAGTATCGTGCGCTCTTCGACTCCACTGATGAGGGCTTTTGCATCATCGAGATCCTGCTCGGCGAAGCGGGTGTTCCGACAGACTATCGCTTCGTCGAGGCCCATCCGATGTTCGAGCAGCACACCGGGCTACACAATGCGCTTGGCAAAACGGCCAGGGAGTTGGTCCCGGATCTTGATGAGCACTGGTTCGAGATTTACGGAAAGGTAGCTCTCACCGGGGAGCCCGTGCGCTTCGTACAACATGCAGCCGCCATGCAACAGAGATGGTTTGATGTCAACGCATTCCGCATCGGGGATCCCGGGCAACGCCGGGTGGCCATTCTCTTCAAGGACATCTCCGAGCAGAAACGGATCGAGCAGACGCTCCGGCAGTCGGAGGAACGCCTGCGACGTGCGATCGAGATTGAGACGGTAGGCATCATCTTCTTCCACCCCGAGGGCCAGGTTACCGACGCAAACGAGGCCTTTCTCCGTATGAGCGGCTATACCCGGGACGATCTGGAAAGGGGGCTCCTTCGGCTGGACACGTTGACGCCGCCGGAGTGGATGCCGGAATCCCGCCACGCTATCGACGAGTTTCTCTCCCAGGGTCGCATTGCACCCTATGAAAAGGAATATCTCCGGAAGAACGGATCTCGCTGGTGGGGTCTCTTTGCTGCCGCGCGTGTTGGCCACAACGAGGGCGTCAAGTTCATCATCGATATCACGGCATCCCGGCAGGCGGAAGCGGAGCGGGCACGCCTTGCCGATATCGTCGACAGTTCACGGGACGCTATCGTCCTGTGCGATCCGGAGGGAACGATCATCGACTGGAACCGCGTAGCTGAAGAGCTCTACGGCTACACCGCTGATGAGGTCATCGGCCAACATGTCCGGCTTGTTGTTCCTCCTGATCGCCGGCACGAATCCAGGGGAGCCTTCGAGCGGCTGGTGGATGGCGAGCAGGTTCCACCCTGGGAGTCCGTGCGGACCCGCAAGGACGGCAGCATGCTCTATGTAGAGATCCGGTTGTCGCCGATTTTCGGCCCGCAGGGGCAGGTGGTAGGAGCATCAGCGATTATCCAGGACATCAGTGAGCGAAGGCGCCTTGCTCAGGCCCAGGATGACTTCCTCGCCATGGCCAGCCACGACCTTCGCTCACCAGTCACCGTGCTGCTCGGCCGGGCACAACTGATGCGCCACCGAAAGACGTACGATGAAGCGGGTATCCAGATGATCATCACCCAGGCCCGTCGCATCGAACGTCTAACGATGGATCTGCAGCAGGTAGTGCAAGTGGAATCCGGTCAGCTAAAGCTCAACCGGACCCTCGTCGACCTCGGAACCCTTGCCCGGGAGGCCATTGAGCGCGTGCGTTCAATAACAGGTGCCTTTGATTTTCGCGTCGATGTGCCCCATGAGCCTGTGACTGGATACTGGGATGCTCACCGCCTCAACCAGATTCTCGATAACCTGCTGGGAAACGCGGTGAAGTATTCGCCAGATGGCGGGAGGATCAGGATCAGGATCTCGACTGATGGCGAGAGCGCACGGATTCAGGTGACCGACCAGGGCGTGGGCATTCCGGACAGCATGCAGAAGATGCTCTTCACCCGCTTCTACCGTGCCGATGAGGCCGGAGTGGCATCGGGCCTCGGTCTTGGCCTTTACATCTCCCGGATGCTCGCCGAAGCCCACGGGGGCTCGATCAGCGTCGACTCCGCGCCCGGTGCAGGAAGCACGTTTGTCGTCGATCTGCCAATTGCCATGCCTGGATCACCGGCTTAACCGCCCGAATTCCCGGGGTTGTCGTCCTGATGTCCTGATTGGTCGACCGGACCGGGAGACTTGAGCCGCTCTCACACAATCTGGCAATATTGGTCCTGCCGAGACCGTGACGCGCCTGGTCGGCCGAGCGAACGAAACTGACCGCGGTGACGAGGGTTGCAAAAGGACAGGAATGCCAGTCGAGATAACAGCACTCCCTGGCGTGATGACTGGTTCGGGAGATACGCCCGTGTCGTCACGCCGGGCAGAGGCTGGTGCCACACGTCTCCGACTGGTACATTCCCTCATCTCGACCGCCCTTTTCTTCCTGGCGTGCTGGCAATTCTTCGGAGCGCTCGGTGACCGGCCCATGCACCGCGATGAGACGCGCTGGATTCACCGGGCTGCCTACATCCGTGAGCTGATGCACCCGTTCAGCAACTATTGGGACGAGGAAACGTGGATTGCCAATGGCGACACCCTGGACGAGCGATACCGACTTCGCGCGCAGCCGCCCATGGGCTCCTATGTGACCGGAATCGGGTTCCTGCTGCAGGGACAGGACCTGCCAAATATCGGCTTCTGGAATATGGACCAGGACGATGCCTGAAACATCGAGCGCGGAAACCAGCCATCACCCTTGGACGTCACCACCGCGCGGCGCACCAGCGCCATCGTCGGCGCGTTGACAGTCGTCTCGGTCTATTTCATCGTCAGCCGCCTCACAAATCCCGTTGGTGGAGCGATGGCGGGCATCTTTCTCACCTTTCATCCCCTGATGAGTCATCTCGCCACCTTTGCCGGGTCCGATGCGGTGCTCGGGCTTCTCATCGGCATTGCCGCTATCGCGGCCTACTGCCTCGCCGACCGGCCGTCATGGCTTCGGGCGATCCTGCTCGACGTGATCCTTGGGCTGGGCGCTTAGACCAAGCTCAGCCCCCTCGGCGTCACCGCTCCCCTGGCACTTCTAGGCGTCATAGCGGTCGCCTGCCGCTTCTTGCTCAAGCGTGAAACCAGAGTCCGTGAGCTGCCATCATCTGAACCAGAACTCCGCTCACGGCCGTCATGGAGGCTGGGTTTGGGCCTGCTCTCCACACCTGTCCTTGCCCTGGTTACGTTTATCGCCAGCTACCCGTATCTCTGGCGCGAACCGGTCGAGCATATCCAGGTACTGGTCGACTATCGACAGTGGGGCATGGACATTCAGGGCATGCTGTGGGAGGACATCGCAGTCGAGACACGAATGGAGGCCCTACAGCGCGTCGGAACCCGGCTTGGCATCGAGTGGACGGCCCTTGGTGACCTCGCGGAGCGATTTGGATGGAGCTGGATTCCTGCTGGCTTCGAGTTAACCCTTGCCGCTGCCGGCCTCGTCATCCTCCTCTGGCTGGTAGCTCAGCGGGGAGTTTGGAGCGGTCCAGCGCTGACCACGGCGGTTCTCACCGGGCATGCAGCGATCACGACCTACGGCCTCGGGATCGACTGGGCACGCTATCACCTGCCGATCCTGATCCTCGTTGCTGTCTGCATCGGGGTTCTTGCCGGGGCGGTATGGGCCGGGCTCAACCAGTTCCTCAGGACAGTATGTACGGACCGGGAACCAGG
>JAUJLY010000341.1 GCA_030447145.1 Thermomicrobiales bacterium | reverse complement strand
GCTGGGCGCCACGATCTCGCCTACTGCTGAGATCTCCAGAGCGACGACACGCTCTTTTGGCTGAGCGATCTTGGCTGGATGAAGGGACCGTGGATGATCGCTGGCGGCTTGATGCTCGGCGCAACCCACATGCTTTACGAAGGCACGCCGGACAATCCCGGGCCCGATCGACTTTGGCAGCTCGTGGAGAACCATAAGGTGACTGTCTTCGGCGTTGCCCCTACCGGGATCCGGGCGCTCAAATCCCAGGGCGAATCGTGGGTACGAAAACATGATCTCTCCTCCCTCCGCGTCCTCGGATCCACCGGCGAGATGTGGAGCCCTGAATCCTGGCGCTGGTACTTCGAAGAAGTTGGTGGTGGCCGTTGCCCCATCATCAACTATTCGGGCGGCACCGAAACGAGCGGTGGCATTCTCGGATGCTTCACCACCGAACCGATCAGATCCTGCTCCTTTGCCGGCCCAATACCTGGCATGGACGCCGATGTCATTGGCCAGACCGGAGGGTCACGACGGGGATCAGTGGGAGAACTGGTCGTTCGCCAGCCATGGGTGGGAATGACCCAGGGCTTCTGGCACGATCCTTCCCGCTACCTCGAGACCTACTGGTCGAGATTTCCCGGCCTTTGGGTTCACGGTGACTGGACGGAGATCGACGAGGAAGGATACTGGTACATTCGAGGCCGCTCCGATGATGTCCTGAAAGTCTCCGGCAGGCGAATAGGCCCCGCGGAGCTGGAGTCCGCCGCAGCAGCTCACCCGCTGGTCCAGGAAGCGGCGGCGGTCGGTGTACCAGATGACCTGAAGGGGGAAGTTGTCCACGTCTTTGCGGTCTTGCGACAGGCCTACGTGCCGAGCCCCGCCCTTGCAGGAGAGGTTCGGCAGACGGTACGGGAGCGGCTCGGTGCCTCTATGCAACCGGATGGGGTGCATTTCGTTCGGGAGTTGCCCAGGACCCGGAATGGCAAGATCATGCGCAGGGTCATTCGAGCGGCATTTCTCGGAGCGTCAACGGGCGAGACAACCGCGCTGGAGAACCCCTTGGTCGTGAAGGACATCGCCGCCCTTGGCGAAACGCATCGTAACGGGCAACCATCGGAGGCCCCGTAAGCCGGGAAGGGTTCGATATGATCCTTTTGAATGAAGATGGATAGGTATTCCCCGGTGAAAGGCCACTCAAAATGAGCGAACCCATCGTCTATCGGGGCGTCTTCCCGATTGCGCCGACCCCGTTCCACACCGACGAATCCATCGATGAGGAAGGCATGCGACGCGTCATCGACTTCATGATCGATGCCGGGGTCGATGGCATCTGCATCCTCGCCAACTACTCCGAGCAGTTCGCGCTCACGGACGCCGAGCGGGATCGCTTGCTGGCCATCTGCCTGGAGCAGGTGGATGGTCGCGTGCCGGTGATCGTGACCACCAGCCACTACAGCGCGAGGATCGCCGCCGAGCGCAGTCGCTCCGCGCAGGATGCCGGCGCGGCGATGGTCATGCTGATGCCGCCCTACCACGGCGCCACCTTGCGGGCCGAGGTCGACGGCATCAGGACGTTCTTTGCCGGTGTCGCGGAGCGGATCGATATCCCGATCATGATCCAGGACGCACCGATGAGCGGCACACCATTGCCCGCCGACTTGCTTGCCCGCCTCGCCATGGAGATACCACAGGTCCAGTATCTCAAGGTGGAGTCGGCCCAGGCTGCGGCCAAGCTGGAACGCGTGATTGCCCTGGCGGGTGACGCCTGTCCGGGTCCATTCGACGGCGAGGAAGGAATTACCCTGATCCCCGATCTCGAAGCAGGAGCCACCGGCACGATGCCAAGCGCAATGATCCCGGAGGTGATCGGCGACATCATCCATCGATGGCACGACGGGGACCAGGTGGGAGCCCGTGACCTCTGGGAATCCTGGCTGCCGATGATCCATTTCGAGAACCGGCAGTGCGGGTTGCGAGCGACCAAGGTGCTGATGGCGGAAGGCGGCGTTATCAGCAGCGAAACGACCCGGGCTCCCTTCGGCCCTCTCCCGGCGCTCACCAGGGCCGGCTTGCTGGAGCATGCGCGACAGCGGAATCCCCTGGTGCTCCAGTGGGGGTGGTGAACGACCGCATCCAGGTTTTGGGAGATCGGCCTCCATGCCCTGCACTGGCATGTGGGACGGGTCTCGTCGATGACCGCCTCCGGCATGGATTGAGGGACATCGCGTGGAATCGTTAGGAGGGAAGTCAGCTCTTGTGACAGGCGCCGGAATGGGCATCGGCAGGGGTATTGCCCTGGCGCTCGCCCACCGGGGAGCCCGGGTCGCGGTTCACTACTCTGGCAGCAAGACGGGCGCCGAGGTTGTGGTTGCGGAAATCACCGGAGACGGTGGTGAGGCCTTCGCCATCCAGGGAGATCTCCGCTTCGCCCCTGAATGCACCCGGGTAGTTGAAACGGCCATTGGCGCCCTGGGCGGTCTCGACATCCTCGTGAACAACGCCGGGGTGACGCGAGATCAATCGATATTCAACACCGATGAATCGCTCTATGACGAGATGTTCGATCTCAATATGAAGGGCCAATTCTTCTGCACCCGGAGAGCGATAGAGGAAATGAGTCGCAACGGCCGCGGGAGCGTGATCAACATCACATCGATCCACGGTCACGCCGGTTTTCCCAACCATGCGGCATATGCGGCTACAAAGGGAGCGATCATTGCATTCACACGTGCACTGGCGGTTGAGCTCGCGCCTTACCATATACGGGTAAACGCCGTCGGACCCGGAATCATCGAGGTGCCTCGCTATTTCGATGTTCCGGGTTACACCACTGAGTATGGCAATACGATCGTACCGTGGGGACGGGTTGGCACACCCGGAGATGTTGGCAGCGCCGTAGCGTTTCTTGCCTCTGACGCCGCCGACTTCATCACTGGACAGGTCCTGTATGTGGACGGTGGCACATCAGCCCGGATGGGAATGTGGTGGGAACAGGGCACCGACCCCGAATCCCAGAAGGGGCACTCGTGACCCTGTCGTGAGGCAAGGACGAATCTTGGGCAGCCCCACGCTGATCGATGGAGGAAGTCTTGCAACTCCATACATTGGTATAACCACTTCACATCTTGCGAATGCTCTCCGGGGCGGAGAGAACCAGGGGACCTGTCAGGGCCGGTTTAGCAGTGGTTGCAACGATGACCGGAAGGTCGTGAGCAGTACTGGAGGTGCAGTATGAAGATCACCGAAATCAAGACGCATGTATTGAGCACAGCCTGGCGCAACCTGACGTTTATTCGTGTGATGACGGACGAAGGGCTGGAGGGGGTCGGCGAGGTGCGGATGCTCAACCACACCGATGCGCTGCTGGGTTACCTGGCGGAGGCGGGACCAAACCACATTTTGGGTCATGACCCGTCGGATATCGAGGCCCTCGTGCGGAAGATGTACCTCAACGATTACGCCCGGGCCGGCGAGATCGCCATGTCGGCCATCGCAACGATCGAGATCGCCTGCTGGGACATTGTCGGCCAGGCACTGGGACTACCGGTTTACAAGCTTCTCGGTGGCGCGGTGCGCGATCGAATCAAGGCCTATGCTAACGGCTGGTACACGGTGGAGCGCACGCCCTCGGAGTTCCATGCCGCAGCCAAACGCGTGATTGACAAGGGCTACCGCGCACTCAAGTTCGATCCCTTTGGCGCGGGCTTCTACGAGCTCGAGCACGCGGAGCGAATCCAGGTGCTTGAACTGGTTGAGGCGG
>JAUJLY010000037.1 GCA_030447145.1 Thermomicrobiales bacterium | reverse complement strand
AGAATCGGCCACTCTTTCAATATGTTGTAGGTCTTGTATTCGGAAGGGATGATATTCGGTGGCGTAATTGGATTCGCGCCCTGCCAGTAGATGGCGATGTTCTGCAGAATGAAGCTGATACCAATGGCGGCAATCAATGGGGCCAGGCGTGGAGCATGGCGCAACCGCCGGTAGGCGACTTTGTCGATCCCTGCATTAAGCAAGGCACAAAATGCCATTGACAGGACCAGACCAATCAACAACGTTCCGACAATCACAAGTGAAGTGGACTCGTTTGTCACACCCATCAGCGAGACTACCGTTGCCGCGAACATTGCCCCCAACATGAACACTTCACCGTGGGCAAAGTTGATGAGTTCAATAATGCCGTACACAAGCGTATAGCCGAGCGCGATCAGGGCAATCAATGCACCCGTCGCCAGGCCAATAATCAAGAACTGAAAAAACAGAGTCCACTGCATATCGCGTCTATCCGACACATATCCCGCACCGCATTGCGTGCCGCCACGGGAGTCATTCCTCCGCAAACTGTCCTAACGTGCACGCGCCATCCGGACCAAGAGTTGCTCCCGGTCCGGATGACATCGCTGCGACTTGTTCGGGCGGATCGATCAGTTCCTGGAAGCTGATCAAGCCGCCTTTGACGGCATTGATGACCGCCGCCAATGCGCTCCACTCACCGGGTTGGAAAGATGATCCCAAGTAGTGAGTACTGACGAATTCCGATTACTCCGGCGGGGCGATGGTTTCTCCGAAGGTGATCTCGCCGTCCTTCACAACATTCACGGACAGCGTCGCGGTATCCGGGTCCCCGGTTTCCGTGAAGCTCCAGGTGTTGGTCAAGCCACGGAAGTCGGTGGTGTTGAACATGGTCTCGAGAATCTTGGCCCGATCCTTCTCGCCAACGGCATCGATCGCCTGAAGGACCACAACCGCAGCTTCAAAGCAATACGCTGCGTAGGCGTCTGGCTCATGACCAAGGCGCTCGCGCATCGTCTCTGCCCAGACGGCGCCGGGACCTTCGAGCGCGTTCGCCGGGAGACCACCGAAGGTGATGTAGGCCCCTTCAGCGGCATCACCCGCACCGTCAACGAAAGCCTGGTTCATGAGGCCGTCTGGCCCCATGAACGCGGTTTCCTCGGGGGAGAGCAGCCCTCGGAAGTCCTGGAGCAGCTTGCTGGCGTTCAGGTTCACAATTGCGCCGAGGTAGAGCAGCTGGGGACCTGTCGAGGCGATCTTCGTCATCAGCGCCTGGTATTCCGGCGCGTTCGGGTCAAAGCCTTCGAAACCGAGGATCTCACCGCCAAGCTCGACGAATGTCGCCTGGAAGGATTCGGCAACTCCCCGACCGTATGTCTGCTGGTCGTGCAGGATATACGCGGTCTGGGCCCCGAGGGTGTTGAACGCAAAGTTTGCTCCTGCTGAGCCCTGAAGGTCGTCCGCCGGGACTACGCGCATGTAGTTACGCTTGCCCGTCGGATAGAGAACGTCTGGGTACCCTTCCGGGTTGGCCGGGCTCTCCTTGGTGAGCTGCACGGCGGTGTTCGCAGGCGAGATTTGCGCGAGGCCGGCTTCGTTCGTGATCGGGATCGCCGCTTCCGCCGCACCTGAGTTGTAAGTTGCGATGTACGCGACTGCGTCCTGGTCGTTCACCACCATGGAAGCGTTCTCGGCTTCCTTGGCCGCATCCCATGAACCCTGGTTCGCTGCGACACCGTCATCCAGGGCTTCGTAGTTGAGGGCGAAACCACCAGCAGCGCCGCCCCAAAGTTCAATCGCCAGCCTGATTGACTCAGCCGAGTCGCCGCCGATCTGCTCCGATGCGCCGGTCATGGGCCAGGAGGAGTACAGATTGATCGTACCCTTGCTGGTGTCCGTGCTGTGCTCGATACCTGCGACGCCGAGATTTTCGGGAACGAGTTCTGCAGAACCACCCGCTGCCGCTGGTGATGCATCCTGTGCCATAGCCGGTATGGCGCGCATGAGCGCTCCGGCCGAAATGCCGAGGGCTGCTCCCCGCACCAGGAATGTACGTCGATCGATGGCGCCGGTGCGCATCTGATCGACAAGTGTCGCAAACCGTGAATCAACCATGTCCCGAGACCTCCGCCTTCTGGCCAGCATCTACCGACCTGTGGACTGGACCATGAATGGGACCACCCCATCCATTACGAACCGCAACTACTGTGGACGAACATCAAAAAAATGACGTCCCTTTGATTTAGCTCTGTCCGTTCAGGAATCACGATCTGCAGCAAGCATCTTCGGTCGCCAGCAAGACCGGATACATCAGTTCTCGAACGTGGCCGGAACAATACCGGCATTCCCGACGGATTGTCAACCGTTTCCAACGAAAATACAGATAGAGTGTGCGGGATTCCAACACCGAAACGCATAGCGATATGGATTACCCGTACAATTCCAGCACCCGAGATCGCCCAGGTGTGGGCGATCTCCACCGCTGCTACGTTTCAGTGCCCAGGAGTCTTTCCAGCGTGTCTTTCCGCATCAATGAGACAGACCTCGACGACCTCGATCCGCGTGACGTGATTGCCCGGGATCGTCTCGCGCTTACCCCCGTGCTGGAATCGTTGCAACGAGCCGGATTCTACGCGTACGGCACCCTTGACGACCAATCGCGCTGGAGCATCGCCGTGGACGATGAGCTCGGACGCGTCGATGTCCGCGTCGGTGACGACGGTTTCGAGATCATTCTTTGGGTGTCCTCTCCCGGCCTCTACGCCGACGAGGAAAGTATATGGAAGCGCAACTCCCGCAGCCGTCTCGCGCGAATGAGCATCCCGCGCATTGCCCAGGGATTTCTCGAGCCACATCAATCCGCGATGTGGGATGAAGTGGAGGAAGGCGTGGCTGTCTCCGAGCACTACCAACTTCCATTCAACAGGGCAGCGGATGTGGGGCAGTTCGTTCGCATGCAGCTGCCGAAGCTTGAGGACGTGCTGTCCGGCATCGAGCGTCAGCTCGGCTAGCGGATGCTTGCGCGTCTGTATATACTGGCGGTCCTTTCACTGGACGCCGCATTATGCCTGTGCCGCTAACGGCCATATTGAGGAATATCCGTCACCATGTCCGAGCAACTTGATCCGGCCCAGGCACAGCACAATATGTGGAAATGGAAGTGGCGCCGGCGGGTAGCCGTTGCCCAGGGGCAGTACCCGGCACAGCTGGTCCTGCGAAATGCACGGATTGTGAACGTCTTCACCGAAGAGTTGATCGAGGGAGACATCGCGATCGAATCGGGGTATGTCGCCGGTATTGGAATATATCCTGACGCCGTCGAGACAAGTGATCTCGGTGGAGCGATCGTGGCCCCCTCCTTCATCGATGCCCATATCCATCTCGACAGCTCGCTCCTTTGGGTGCCCGAGTTCGCACGTGCCGTCGTCCCGCATGGAACAGGCGCCGTCGTCACCGATCCCCATGAGATGGCGAATGTCGCAGGGATCGATGGCCTTCGTGCCATGCGCGCGGCAGCCCGGAACCTCCCGCTAAGCATCTCCTTCACCGCGCCCTCCTGCGTTCCGGCCAGTGCACACGAAAGCCCGGGCTTTTCGCTTGGTCCGGAGCAAGTAGCCGAGATGTTGGCGTGGCCCGAAACCGTCGGCCTTGGAGAGCTGATGAGCGTAGAGGACGTACTCTCGGGCGGCCAACGTGCCGCCGAGATCCTGGCCCTCTCACGGACCCACCTGCGTGATGGCCACAGCCCGATGGTCACCGGGCAACAGCTGCAGGCCTACGCGGGCAGTGGTATCGGATCCGACCACGAATCAACTTCGGTGGAGGAAGCCCGGGGGAAACTGCGGGCCGGCATGATGGTCATGATCCGTGAAGGTTCATCGGCAAAGAACCTCGGGGACCTCCTCCCGCTCATCAACAATGCCACGTATCCGCGAATCTGCTTTGCCTCGGATGATCGGGATGGCCATGACCTACTTGAGAATGGCCACGTCGACGACATTCTGCGTCGCGCCATTGCGGGCGGCTTGAATCCGATCCGTGCGATCCGCATGGCGACGTGGAACGCCGCCTCTTACTGGCGACTACCCGAGCTTGGAGCAGTTGCGCCTGGGTATCTCGCCAACCTCGTCGTGCTCTCCGATCTGGAGAAGGTTGCCGTTACAAAGACCTTTTACCGTGGACAGCTTGTAGCCGAGAACGGGTCACTTACGGTGGACCTCCCGGAAACCGTTGTTCCGGACGAGCTCCGGCAGACAGTCAACCTCGCTCCGGTTCGGCGCTCCCAGCTCGCAATTAGCGCGACGGATGTCACCCGTGCGGTCGACCTGATTCCAGGCCAAATAGTCACCAGTGTCATCGACATACAGCCGACAACCGGCAGCAAAGGCGCCGTTTCTGATGTCGCTCGGGACCTCCTGAAGACCGTCTGTGTCGAACGCCACCATGCCACTGGTCAGATTGGCGTTGGCTTCACGCGGGGGTTTGGTCTGACACGCGGTGCACTCGCCACAACCGTCTCTCACGATTCGCACAACATCCTCGCGGTGGGTATCTCGGACGATGATCTGCTCGCTGCGATCGCCTTGGTCGCGGAGTCCCAGGGCGGTATGGCCGTCGTCGCAGACGGGCAAGTCCTCGGGCACCTGCCGCTTCCAATAGCGGGCTTGATGTCTGACCGGCCTCTATCTGAAGTGGCGGCTACATACGAGGCACTCGCGAGTGCGGCGCGTTCGCTCGACTGCGAACTGGACGACCCATTCGGGCAGCTTGCCTTTCTCGCCCTGTCGGTCATTCCGGAGGGACGCATCACGCATAAGGGCCTGCTGGACATTACCTTTGCCCATTAGCCGCGACCGCGCCGGATGGGGCATGACAGCGGGAGAAGTTTCAGCCCCAATAGCCTACTGGGACAGGCGAACCGACGCCGATATCGTCGTTGTCGGCACCGGCATAGCGCGGCTCCGTTTGCAGTGCGCTTGCCCGATTCGCTCCCGATCGTCACCGTCACCGAGGGTCTGCTGGGTGAAAACAATACCTGGTACGCCCAGGGCGGTATCGCCGCCGCCGTCGGCCCGGACGATGACCCGAACCTGCATCTACAGGACACGGTTGCCGCTGGCGCGGGCCTGGTTGATATCGATGCCGCCAGGGTTATGGCGGAACGAGGCCCCTTTGCGGTGCGCTGGCTCCTCAAGCAGGGAACCGACTTCGATCTCGCCGGACACGTTCTCGCCCTCGACCATGAGGCCGCACATTCACGCCGGGGGACCCTGCATGCGGGCGGAGATGCCACAGGCGCGGAGATTGAGCGAGCCCTGATTGCGCTCCTACGCTCGCGGAAGCACATCACCATCCTCGAAGAGACCATTGCGGTGGACATCGCGCGTACAGAGTTTAGCGCGGCGGGGGCTTGATAGTGACGGGATGGGACCGCTTGCTGCACCTGATCGCGGCTCCTGTCACGGTTCGCGCAAACGGCGGTGTCGGTCAGCTCTGGCCGGTCACGTCAAATCCCGCGAGCACAACCGGTGATGGACCGGAGATAGTCCTGCGGGCTGGAGTCACACTCGCCGACCTTGAGTTCGCACCGTTCCGTCCAACTGTGCTCAATGTGCCAGGGGTCAGGCCGCTCCTGATATCAGAAGCAGCGCGCGGCGAAGGCGCATGGCTGGTGAACGGCCACGGCAAACGCTTCATGACAGCAGTTGATCCACGTGCCGGGCTCGCTCCCAAGAACATCGTCTCCGGTGCTATCCAGAAGCAGATGGTGGGGCCGGACGGTTCTGGGGTCTTCCTCGATCTTTGCCACCTCGATGGCCCTTTTATCCGTAGCCGATTTCCAACCATCGATGCCCACCTCTCCGCGATCGGACTCGATCTCGCTCGTGACTTGAATCCGGTCGCACCGGCGGCCCACTACTTCATGGGCGGAGTGGTTGCGGCAATCGACGGGCGGACAAGCATGCTTGGCCTGCTGGCGGTCGGCGAAGTGAGCTGCACGGGTATCCATGGGGCGAACCGTCTTGCCAGCAACTCGCTGCTGGAGGGACTCGTCTTCGGGATCAAAGCCACCGATTTGATCACGTAATTCCCGTTCCCTGCCCGTAAGCAACTTGTCTCCATTGGCCGGGAGCCTGACCATTCCGTGCCACCCGAGGGGACAGGCAGACTCATATCCCGTCTGCAACAGTCGATGTCAACGGGTGTGGGTGTTGTCCGCACCATGCAGGGTCTCCTGAATGCCCTGGAGCAGATCCAGCACACGTCGGTCCCTGCGGGAATCGGTCACCATGCGCTAACCCTCCGCAACATGGTCCAGCTTGCCGGGCAGATCGCGGTCTCGGCGCTCGAACGTGAGGAGAGCCGCGGTGGGCACATTCGAGATGATTTCCCTGAGACCGACCCCCTGCTCGACGGACAGCATCAACTCGTGCAACGCGTGGACGGGTCCGTGATCCGGTCGTTCGGCGCACTGCATCACGAGGTCATCAGCACCTAATGGAACGCCTGTGAGGCGTGCCGGAGCCGTTCGGTGGCGTCTGACGCAATCCCTACATCCACGTTTTATGAAGGTGGTGCGCCCTGACCCCCTGTCTCCAGACTGAAGTTCGCAACCCTTGGCTATGCCAGGTCAATGCCCAGTTGCCAGCTCATGAAACCCCACAGGTCAGCAGCCTCCTTGACTCGCATCCAAAGGGGCTTGCCTTGCCCGTGTCCAGCGTCGCTCTCTGCCCGCAACAGGATTGGTCGGACCGCCCCGCTGCCAGTCGCGTGCTGGAGCAACGCGGTCATCTTTCGGGCATGCATGGGGTCGACCCGGCTGTCGTTCTCCCCCAGCGTCAGCAACATGGCGGGATATTCGACACCTTCGCGGACCGCATGGTAGGGCGAATAGGCATGGAGCCAGGCAAACTGCTCCACATCTTCCGATGATCCATACTCAGGGATCCAAAGGCGCGCGATGCGAAATAGGTGATAGCGAATCATGTCCAGCAACGGCACCATGCAGATCGCCGCCCGGAAGAGTTCGGGCCGTTGCGTGATCACGGCTCCCACGAGCAAGCCGCCGTTACTTCCGCCCGCGATACCAAGCCGTTCAGGCCGCGTGTACCCCTCGGCAATCAGGTATTCCGCAGCAGCAATGAAATCGTTGAAGGTGTTCTGCTTGGCAGCAAGCATCCCCGCCTCGTGCCATGCCGCGCCGTATTCCGCACCACCGCGAAGATTAGGCAGGGCAAGGACGCCGCCATGTCCGAGCCAGAACGGCAGTGCGGGTTGATACTCGGAACCACGAGTAACGTTGAATCCACCGTACCCCGTGAGATAGACCGGATTCGAGCCATCAAGCTCCAGCCCTTTCCGGTGCACAAGGAACATGGAGATATTCTGGCCGTCCTTCGACGCATACCAGACCCGGCGGATCTCGCAGCTATCAGGGTCGAACCCGGGCGGCAGGGCCACCGGGCTGAGCTCTACCGGTGCCTGGTCATCGCCCTGATACACCAGTGCAGTTGGCGGCTGCACGAAGGACTGGTACCCGACTACGACGATATCGCTCGACGGGGATGCGTGGAGGCCCGTGATCGAACCGATGCCCGGTAGCCCAAGATCACCTCGCGAGGACCCATCACGGTCGTAGCGGCGCACCTTGCCGATCGCTACCTCGAGTTCTCCCGTGACGATTCCACCATGCGTGAGCGACGCGTACTCGATCACGCGGTCCTCCCGCCCGGCAACCACGGTCGACCAGGCGACCTGTCCATCCTGGTTTCCGTTCTCCAGGGAATAAGCAGCGATTTGGCCATTCGGCGCCTGCCACTGCGTCAGGACATAGAGCACGCCGTTGTCGACCCCGAGAACTTCATGGATCGCAGCGCCCTCGGGAGTGATATTCCGGAAGCCAGATCCCTCATGCTGACGATCCAGGACATATATCTCTGTCCGGATCCAGCCCTCGTTCTCCTCGACAACGACCCACCGACCAGTCGGGTCTATCGAGACCGCGGGAAGACGCTCCTTCGGCCGGTCCCCACCGAAGACCAGTGGGTCGTCGTGATAATCCGATCCGATCAGGTGAAAAAACACACGTCGATGGTAGTGGAGTTGGTCGTCCGGGACACTTCCGGGTAGGGGATATCTGGTGTAGTAGAAGCCGCTGTTGTCAGGCAACCAGGCCACCGACGCAGCCCTCGCTCTCGGGATGGCCTCTTCCATGTGCTCGCCAGTGTCCACGTCCAGCACATGGAGCACGCTCCATTCGTCACCGCCCTGGGAGACCCCGTAGGCGAGACGGATGCCATCGTGAGACGGCTCCCACCAATCGAGTGCAACCAGCCCATGCTCCCCTTGCGCCGAAGGATCGAGGAGCGTTCGCTCCTTGCCGTCGAGCCCCTCGCGGACATAGAGCACCGCCTGGTCCTGCGATCCCTCGCGTCGCGTATAAAAGAAGCGGCCGCCTGTCTCCCTTGCACCGGTAACCGACCCTACCTGGAGCAGCTCGCGAAGCTGCCCTTCAAGTTGCTCTCGGCCGGGGATGCGGGCAAGCACGGCCCTGGTGTGCGCGTTCTGCTCGCGCGTCCAGTCCCGGGTCTCGTCCGAACTGCCATCTTCCAACCAACGATATGGATCATGATTCTCGTGACCGTGAAGGACGTCGACAACATCTTCTCGTCTGGTTGCAACGGGAGGAGTAGCATCCATGTCATGCTTCGTGACTTCCATCGTTCTGATGTCTCCTTTTTACCGACGCTCGTGTCACCATCTAAATGTTGTCGAATAGGATGCCAGCATTAGGCGGGGAGTGCCCGGATTTCTTTCGATGCTCAATCGCAAAAACAGGAACTTGATGCAATGGTGAAACAGGTAGACGAATCAGAAGAACATCGGTACCGATCCGCCCTCGCTACGATCTGGGACCGGTCTAGTTACGACCGGGGATTCATAAACAATCCCTTCGCCGGTGACGATGAAGCGAGACGAGGTCTGGCACGCACGAGCGCGGTCCTGGATCTGCTGGGCAATCCGCAGGAACACATTCAACTGATTCATGTCGC
Organism: Thermomicrobiales bacterium; assembly: GCA_030447145.1. Classification (GTDB taxonomy): domain Bacteria; phylum Chloroflexota; class Chloroflexia; order Thermomicrobiales; family UBA6265; genus UBA6265. The sequence goes on along the minus strand of JAUJLY010000037.1, from coordinate 3,982 downwards.
GGGAAGCAAGGGGAAAGGCTCCACCTCCGTGTTGCTCGATGCAATCCTGCGCTCCGCCGGCATGCGCTCAGGCCGCTTTACGTCCCCCCACCTCCACTCCTACCGGGAGCGGTTCATCGTCGATGACGAACTCATCACCGTGGGGGCATTCGCATCTCTCGCTGAGCAGGTCATGGAGGCAGTGCGCACGGCAGAGTCGGCCACTCCGGGGCTTGGCAGGGTCACCGCCTGGGAGCTTTCGACAGCGATGGCGCTCACGTGGTTCGCGGAAAGGATGTGTGACGCGGCGGTGATTGAGGTAGGACTTGGCGGAACGCTGGACGCAACCAACGTCATCGATCCGGTTGTATCCGCGATCACCCGCCTCGACTTCGAACACACAGCCATCCTGGGAGAGACGCTCCCCGAGATTGCGTCCAACAAGGCCGGCATCATTAAACCCAGACGACCCTCGGTCACCGTCGAGCAGCCAGGCGCGGCCCTGTCGGCCATCGAAGAACGGGCCCGCGACGTCGGGAGCCCTCTCCTCGTCCAGAATCGCGACTGGTTTGTGGAGGGTGACGAGGACGAGTTCGCAGTCATCGGGACGTGGGGCAGGGACGAAAAACTTCAGACATCCCTCGTAGGCCCGCATCAGGTTGAGAATGCGTCGCTCGCCGTGGCTGCAATCAATTTGGCCTTCAGCGGCGAGCCAGTGGTGGACCATACATCAATTCGCGCCGGCCTCCGCAGTGCGCACCACCCTGGTCGGTTCGAAAGGGTCGTCCGGGGTGACAAGACGATCGTCATCGATGGAGCGCACACCCCGATCGCAGCGGAAGCGCTCCGTGCTGCACTGGCGCGGCATGTTTCCACGGAACTCCTCACGTTAGTCGTAGGGATGCTGCAGGACAAACACCCCAACCCATTCCTGGAGCCGCTCGTCCCCAGGGCCGATCGATGGATTGTCGCAGAGCTCGATTCGCCGCGGACGATGCCGGTTGATCTCCTGAAGGAGACGCTATCTGCGCTCGGCCAAAGCGTTGACGCGGCATCTTCCATCGCCGCAGCGCTCGACCTAGCCCTCGAAGGGGAAAGCAACACAGTCGTTGTCACCGGTTCGCTAACAGCGGTCGCTGAAGCCCGCGTTCACCTTGGCCTGGCATCCCCCGACCCGTCCCCCACCTAGGGGTACTGTATCCTTTGGGCCGGGCCACCACACCGGTGGATCACCTGCTCCAGGTCAGATCAAGTGAGTTCAATGTCCCTTCCAGTACATCCCCCAGCCGCATTTCGACGTAACTCATGTCAGACGGGTGGTGCACATTCCGCCTGTCACGGGCCGGCCCAGTGATGCGTCAGGACCAGCGCGTTTCGGAGAATCTCGCCGAGCTGGCCGATGCGGAGCTTGTCGACGCCATGGCAGCGGGGGATACCCGTGCTATGGACGTTCTCTACGAAAGGTATTCGCGAGCGGTGTTCTCGTTCGCGCTCCGACTTCTTGGAGACCGCGCCATTGCCGAGGAGTTGTTGCAGGAGGTCTTTTTCCGATCCTGGCGACAGGCACGGAAGTTCAGCGAGGGCAAAGGCACGTTCATTACCTGGCTGCTGAGCATCACGCACAACATGGCGATTGATGAGATTCGGAAACAGAACCGTCGCCCGCAGCGGGCTGATAGCGCCGATCCCGTGCTCCTTCTTACGAACATGACGGATGGTGCCGATCCGGTCGAGGACCAGGCAGTGTTTCGAACCGTCCGGGACCAGATTGCAACAGCAATGACATTGTTACCGGAGACCCAGCGAAGCGCCATTGAACTTGCCTATTTTCGTGGGCTGACACAGCGAGAGATTGCGGAGCTCCAGGGGGAGCCGTTGGGAACCATCAAGACGCGCATGCGCCTTGCCATTCGCAAACTACGGGAGCACCTCGATGATCAGGGGATTGAACTGCAATGACACACCAACATCCTGGTCCCGCTGCCGTACAGGATGCCATGAACACTGAATGCACATTCTTCCAGGAAAATGCAGAGGCGTTTGCACTCCACGCGGTTGAGGGCGCCGAGCGTTCCCAGATGGAGCGACACATGCTGTGGTGTGGGCCGTGTCGCCGAGGGCTGGCAGAGGTTCGCCGTGTCACCGGCCTGTTGCCGTTTCTCTCCCCGCCTGCCCTGCCGTCCCCCAGCGTCAAGGCAAGGCTCTTCGAGCGACTCGCTGAAGAAACGACCGACGATGGCGAGAGTATTGCAACCTTCTCTAATCCCTGGATCCGCACGACGCTGGTCGACCGACCAGAACGAGGCGCACGCAACAAAACGCAAACAGGCGCGTGGCAGCGCTGGATTGCTCCCGGGCTCATCGCCCCGCTGGCCATTTGCCTGATCGTACTTTCGGCCTGGACAAACTCATTGCGGAATGAGGTCAGCATGCTGCGCTCCGCCGAAGCCTCGCGAACGAGCGCTATCGTGGGTGCGCCTCCCCAATCCGGCATGCAGCTCTATACTTTCCGCCCCGCGTGCGAGAAGTGCAAGGAAAAGCAAGCCGCAGGCCAGTTCGGAGGCAACCCCGAGGGAAGCGTCGGCGTGGTGGTGGCCTGGGACCTCGATCCCAATGAGAAGCACCAGGTCTGGTGTGTCGACAGCCAGGGCCAGAAGAGGCTTGTCTCCGATCTCGAGGTAGAGCAGACTGGAAGTGTCTTCCAGGCCGTCTCTTTCCCGGAGCCTATCGGTGGCTATGAGCAAATCTACGTGGCTCAGCATGACGGTACCGCCGACCCCGCGGCAGAATTGCTGGTCGCCATGAACGGGGAGCATGAAGTCGAGGCTTCGGATGCCACGCCTGGCAACCCGGTGACCGACTAACGCCCTCGCTCCAACCACGCAATATCGTTTGGGCCGTGAGTTTGCGCTGCACTCGCCATCGGTCTATAGTCCATAAGTTATGGCAGCCGTGACGCGACCGACGTGGCCCGTCCAGACAGTTGCGGGAGTTAACCCACTGTGCGTTCTGCGCTTACTGTATCTTCCTTTGATGAGCCCAGCGAGGACTTTCCCGTTTCCATGGCAAACGCCCCACGGATCGTTTCGGATATCAGCGAGGAACCGATCCGGTCGCTGACCATCCTGATCCCCGTGATGAATGAGGAAGGCAATCTTCTCGCACTCTACGAGCGGCTGACCGCCTCGCTCGAATCCATCGCGCTGCCCTACGAGATCATCTTTGTCGACGACGGCTCCCGTGACGACACATGGAAACTGGTAGCCGAGCTCAGCGCGCAGGATCATCGAGTCATCGGTCTGAAACACCGGCGCAACTTCGGGAAGGCGCAGGCGCTCTCCAACGGCTTCGCTGCCGCTCGCGGCGATGTGATCGTGACGATGGATGGTGACCTGCAGGACGACCCGGACGAGCTCCCGCGTTTCCTGGAGGTGCTTGACGATGGCTGCGATCTTGTTTCGGGTTGGAAGCAGCGCCGCCAGGACCCGCTGGGCAAAACGTTCCCGAGCAAGCTCTTCAACTGGACCGTCCGCAAGGCGTCCGGGGTGCAGCTACACGACTTCAATTGTGGCTTCAAGGCGTACCGCCGTGAGGTGACCTCCTCGATCCGCCTTTACGGTGAGCTTCATCGCTTCACCCCGGTGCTCGCGAGCGCCGAAGGGTTCCGCATCGGCGAGCTGCCCGTCAAGCACCATGCCCGTCAGTGGGGTTCGTCCAAGTATGGCTGGTCGCGCCTGACCAAGGGTTTTCTCGATCTTCTGACCGTCGTCTTCCTCACGCAGTTCCGCCAGCGCCCGATGCATCTGTTCGGTCTGCCCGGCATGATCTTCATGACGATCGGGTTCCTGATTGGGCTGTGGCTCTCATTCGAAAAGCTCATCCTGCAACACGCCATCGGCACGCGCCCGCTGCTTCTCCTTGCCGTGCTACTGATCGTGATCGGCACACAGTTCTTCGGGCTTGGTCTGCTGGGCGAATATCAATCCTACGGCTCGAATGCTCC
>JAUJLY010000340.1 GCA_030447145.1 Thermomicrobiales bacterium | reverse complement strand
ACGGCAAAGTGGAGGGACGCGCCTCCATGGCTGTATCGGTCGGCGCCTCCCGTCCTTCCCCAAGGTCAATATTGGGCACAATGCTGTCAAGCCAGCCTGGCAACCACCAGTTCCAACGCCCGAGGAGTTGCATTGCTGCAGGGACAAGCACCAATCGGACGAGCGTCGCGTCCAGAAAGACGGCAACTGCAAGCGAGAAACCCAACTGCTGCACCTCGGTGAGGCGCGCAAAGGTGAAAGCCGCGAAGACCACGATCATGATGGCTGCTGCGGAGGTAATGACTCCGGCTGTGTGTTGTAGCCCCCTAGAGACCGCCACCTCATTATCGCCGGTGCGGTCCATCTCCTCTTTCATCCTTCCGAGAAGGAAGACTTCATAGTCCATCGACAGACCGAAGAGGATGGCGAAGGTGAGAAGTGGCAGGTAGACCTGGGTCGTCTGCGTCGTCGTCAGATGGAAAAGCCCGTCACCCTCGCGCTGGAATACGAACACCAGCAGTCCGTAGGCGGCTACGATGCCCAGCATATTCATCATGATGGCTTTTAGGGGCAGGACTATGCTTCTAAAGGCTGCTGTAAGGAGCAGGAAGGACATCCCCATGACCACCCCTGCAACAACCGGCAATTTCTCCGATGACTCGTCGGAGATGTCCACGATCTGCGCGCTGAGCCCGCCTACAAGGACGTCCAGGTTCTCCCCGGCAACGACCGCCGGCGCAATGTCGTTGCGGAGACGCCTCACCAGTTTCTGGGCGTCTCCGGAGTCAGGAGGTGAATACGGTACGACCCGCAAGACGGTGATATTGCGCCCCTGATCGAAGTTCACAATGTTCCCGAGCGCTTCCGTAGAAGAGAGTATGCTCTCGGCAGCCTCGAGGGTAGCAGCCCGATGATTACCGGCGTATTCGTCAAGGAGCGCCGTCACAGAGATGACATTAGCGACCTCGGGATCGGCCTCAATCTCCGCCGTGAGGCGTGCCACGGCGTCTAGCTGATCATCATCCAGGGGACCGTCATCGCTCATCACGATTAAAGGGATGGGTGACATGGCACTTTCGTTGAACTCACGCTCCAGTACCTCTCGCCCCCTTGCGGCTGCCCGATGATTCAGTTCGTTGGTGCCCGTATTGAGGCCCAGCTCGATGTCCGCTGCTGGCACCGCAAGCGCAAGCAGTGCTGCAACAGATCCAACTGTCCAGAGAACGGGCCGCCTCATGACGACCCCCGCCCAGCGGGCCCAGAAGCCGGATTTGGGTTTCGTCGGGCTGGATCCCCTTCGCCACTTCAGAACCGAGAGTCGCTCCACGCGGCGGTCGAGGATCGCTAGTACAGCCGGTGTCAGAGTCAGGGCGCCAGCGAGCATAACCACGACCGCGGTCATCGCTCCGATTGCCAACTCCTGGAAGATGGGGGCGTCCACCAGCATCAACCCGGCAAGCGACAGCACGACGGTGGCCCCGGAGAACAGAACAGTCTTTCCCGCAGTGGCAAGCGTGACCGCTACGGCGGTAGACGCGTCTGGCAGTCTCTCGCGTTCCTCGCGGTACCTGGATACGATCAGAAGAGCATAGTCGATTCCCACTCCCAGTCCCAGCATGGTCGCGATATTGGGGACGAACAGGTTGAAGTGAAAACCGGCGAACACACTCGCCGCTCCCAACACCCCGAATGTCACAGCAACGCCCGCCATGGCCAACAGCAGCGGTATGCTGCCTGCCACCAGCGTCCCGGAAGCGACGATCAGCACCACAAGGGCAACGGGTAACCCCAAGCGTTCGGCACGGTTGAGGTCCTCTCGCTCCTGTCGCACCAGATCCGCAAGCAGTGGCGTTTTACCGGTGACGTACACCTCGACGTTTCCGGTTGCCCCCGCCTCTGCGGTTCGAATCAGCTCAGGGACAAACCTCTGCCGTTCCTTGCCTGACCCGCCCAGGTTGACGACGGCAGCCGCCACCCGGCCATCACCCGACACCTGGTCCTGCGCCAGGCGGTCGAACGGACCGATCACATCGGTCACCAGGGACAGAGACCGGATGTCCTCTAGTGTCTCGGAGACGACGCTCCGGTAAGCTGGGTCCTCCACATTGAGCGTTTCAGATTGGAACACAACCAAATCCTGTTCGCCAACCGAGTTCTCAAAATTGCGGCCAAGGACTATGCCCGCTTCTTCGGATTCCGAGCCGCTTACATCCAGGGGTGGGCCGGTGAGGTTGTCCTCAAAGCGTGGGATGAGGACGTAACTGGCGGCGAGGAGCAAAACCCACAAAGCGATAACGCCCCAACGAAATCGTGCGATGACCTTGCCAACTCGAGAGCCTACACTCCTCAAGTCATTGGGCTCGCCGTCCGGGTTTTCCATCTTACCGGGCGTCGCCATATCCGGGATCCTCCTCATTGCTCCGCTGGCCGACTGCCGCCCCGTGACCTGTCAGCGTACAAGGTGATAGTCGTTAGAGAACTGGCCTAAAGTACTCTGGGCGAGGCCGTTTGGCTCGCATTACGCTGCTCGTCTGGACCAGTGTAGCGCTGGTGTCACTGCGAATCTTGTGCCGCAAGGTCGTTGTAGCCATCGCATCCGTCAGGTTCACTCCCATCTGCCCACGGCTCACCGCCTGCTCGTCTCAATCCAGACAGAATTGCATCAAGAGGATTCAAGTAATATTCGACGGACCGTTCGTCCGGGTCGTCGCACCAGGTGAAGAAACCGCGATGGCGGGACATTTCCACAACATATATTGGACAGCGCTCGCCCTCGATCCGAGCCCATCTACCATTCATCAGGATCTCGGCATGTAGCCCCAAGCGGTCAAGTGCGTCGATAAGGTTCATCCGCTTCTCATCTCTTCCCCGGTGCTCCTAGCCTGGGTTTTCTCTCAGATGATAGACAAGCAACGTGGATAATCTGGTGAGCGAATGTAAACGACCCGGGCGACACCGGTATTAATTGGTGAAGAAGCGCTAAATCTGGCCTCGAGTTACTCGTTTCTTCCTACCGGCGATGAGCGGGGGTACTCATCATGCAATTCAAACCGATACTACACTGTACGGGTCCCCGGTCCACCAGCCGTCTTTACGTCGCCGATACAGGTCCCTGCCGGGCCAAGAGACATTGATGAGACACGCTACTACCCGGGCTCGTACCGCTCGTCATAATGGCGCGGGCCCGCCTGTTGAACCGCAGAGCTTTGCGAATGTAAATGCGGAATCCCCTTTCGCCTTGCGCTCTGGCGACAAAGGTGAAACCCGGCCGGATCGCGCCCGGGCGGCGCGCGCCCACCTGCTGACGGAGCCGTGGTTCCGATATGGCGTTAGCCTCCTGATCTCCGGCTGGGCGCTGGTCGGGACCTATCTCCTGGACTCGCCTCTGCCCCAGACGCCGACGCCACTCCTGTTTGCGGCGGTTGCGTTGGCAGCCAGGTATGGCGGCCTGGGGCCGGGGTTACTCTCCACATTTATCTGCGCGATTTCCCTCAGCATCGTTCTGGAGGACCCTGTAGGGACGCCAAGCTCGGGTGGTTCCCCAACCTGCTCCATCTCGCGGTGTTTGTGCTGGTGTCCCTCCTGGTCAGCACGGTCACTGAGCGCGCACGTCCGGCAGAAGCGCAGGCGAGAGCGGATGCCACGCGGCTCTCGATCCTGGCCGATGTCTCCCGGGCATTTACCGCCACCATGCCGGACCACCAGGCGACACTGCAGACCGCTGCGCGCCAGATGGGAGAAGCACTCGGGGACGCATGCGTTATTAGCCTTCTCTCCGAGGAT
>JAUJLY010000036.1 GCA_030447145.1 Thermomicrobiales bacterium | reverse complement strand
TGAACCAGCTCGCCGGCCAATGCCGGTACAGCGTGACGATGGAGAGAGCACGCGAGATCGGTCCCTCAAGCGATCCGCAGCTGGTGCGGTATTTGCTCGACGTCACGGCGGAGGCCGTGCGGCTCAGCGTGCAGTTCCCGGACTTGTCTGTTGGCGGTGCCCGGGATATCCGGGAATTTGTCAATCGTGCCGAGAAGCAGTTTCGCCTGCAGGCCGCGGAGCTGCTTCTGATCATGGACACGTTGCGGGCAGGGCGGGAGCTACGCCGTGTCTTTCAGCGTCTTCCGGACGCCGCAACCCGCTACCCCAATATGCTGGAGTTTGCGGAGGCGATCGAGAACTTCTCGCCGCTGGAAACGGATCTGACCCGATCCATCGGTCCTCGGGGTGACGTCCTGGACAACGCGAGTCCGGAGCTGGCCCGCATCCGTAAGGCGGTCCGGGTCGCGCACAGCCGGTTGCAGGATCGGTTGCACAGTTTCATCTCCGGCGGCCGCTTCGGATCGGCGCTTCAGGAGAACATCATCACCATGCGGGATGGCCGCTACGTCCTGCCGGTTCGCTCCGACGCGAGGGGCGTAGTGAAGGGAATCGTGCACGACACGTCGGCGAGCGGTCAGACGCTTTTCATCGAGCCGTTCGATGTCGTCGAGCTGAATAATCGTTGGCGCGAGCAGCAAATGGAGGAGGTGCGAGAGATCGAGCGTATCCTCGACACGCTCAGCCAGAAGATTGGTGCCGAGGCGGCGGCTATCCACCGGATGATCGAGGCGATTGCCGCGATCGATCTCGCAATGGCCAAGGCGCGGCTCGCGGGACGAATGCAGGCGACGCGGCCAAGATTGCATGAGCCGGTAACGGGGAGAAAGGTGAGGTCCGGTGAGGGCGGGCACCCGACTCACTACGTCCGCCTCGTTCGGGCCCGTCATCCGCTCATCGATCCAGACGAGGTCGTTCCAATCGACATCGAGATCGGCGAGCGCTACCGCGTCTTGCTGATTACGGGACCGAATACCGGTGGGAAGACCGTCGCATTGAAGACCGTCGGCTTGCTTGCACTCATGGCACAGACCGGCCTCTTCATTCCCGCCGACGATACATCGGTCGTGAGCGTGTTCCCCTCAGTCTTTGTCGATATCGGGGACGAGCAGAGCATCGAGCAAAGTCTCTCCACGTTCTCATCTCATATTCGTAACATCATCAACATGCTCGGGAACGTGAGCTCCGACAATTTGGTCCTGCTGGACGAGGTGGGTGCCGGCACCGACCCGCAGGAGGGATCGGCTCTGGCGCGCGCGATCATCACGGAACTGCTCAAGAAGCGGGCAATGGTGATTGCGACAACACATTACTCGGAGGTGAAGGCATACGCGTACGCGACCCGTGGAGTCGAGAACGCGAGTGTCGAGTTCGACGTGAAGTCGCTCCGGCCTACTTACAAGTTGATGATCGGTATTCCGGGACGCTCCAATGCACTGGCGATCGCAACTCGCCTAGGGATGCCCCGGACCGTGATCGATGAGGCGCAGACAATGCTGGATCCCGGAGAGGGGGATACCGCGCAGCTGATCGATGACATCCGGTCCCGTCGCGATGAGATAACCAAGGAGCTTGACCGGACCCGGCAGACAGAGGATGAAGCGCGCGAGCTGCGCCGTCGAGCGGCGCGAGCACTTCGCGAGGCGGAGGAGGCAAAACGCAACGCGCGAGACGAGGCCATCGCCGAGGTCCAGGAAGAATTGGCGGCGGCCCGCGAAGCCGCGCGCGAGATCGACCGGCAGCGAGTCCGTGGGGTCAACGCACCTCTTCCCCAGCGTGAAGAAATAGCGCGAACGCTGAAGACGGCCGAGGAAACCGTAAAGGCTGCACAACGCAGGAAGCGTCCCGCCCAGCGTCAAGTCCCTGTCGAAACGGCTGCCATCCGCATCGGCGACCGTGTCCGCATTCTCGCATTCGATGAAGAGGGTGAGGTCGTCAAGGTGGACGGTAAGGACGCCGAGATTCAAATGGGGTCGCTCAAGGTGCGACAGCCACTCTCGAGTCTTGAGCGCATTGGCCGCGCACGGGAGCAGAAGCAGCGGTCTTCAGCCTCCATCGCCCGCGAGTTGCAGTCCTCGATCGACGTCGTGCCTCTCGAGCTGGACCTTCGGGGGAAACGGGCTGAGGAAATAGCACCGATCGTGGAGAGCTACGTGAACGACGCCTATCTCATGGGCATGCCCTTCGTGAGGATTATCCACGGAAAGGGCACAGGTGCGCTGCGTCAGGTGGTACGCGACCTGCTGCGAGAGAGCCCGGTTGTTGCCAAGAGCGAATCCGCCAAGGCGAATGAGGGGGGTGAGGGGGCCACCGTGGCTCATCTACGGGCTTCGTAGACGAAAAGACGGCCACGTGGGTGATGACGCTACGAAGGTATTCCTTTCGCAGGCCCGGACAACACGAAGCGGAGCCGGCACTTCTGCAATCGTCGAGACGGATCCTCAAGCTACATCCGATTGTTGTGACGGGGCGGGGAAGCCGTCAGCAAGCGGGAGGAATTGCGGCCAGCCAACGTGCCGCCTGCATTTTCGTATGTGGCCGCAATTCCCCGCCTACAGACGCCATCGTTCCCTCGAACCCGTGAATCAAGGCTGCCAATGAACCATTTTGGCCGCTGGCCATCTTGGCAGCCTTGGCACAGTTCACACCGCCAAGATGGCCATATTCCGCGGTATAGGGGAGGTGGCCATCTGAACGAATGGCGGGCCACATATCGGCGTGGAGGAAGATCTGGCTCTGCGGCAATCTTCTTCCGGGCACATCGCCCGGGAACCGCCCTACTGCACCGTCACGGCTGTTCGGCCACGCTTTCCGTAGAGCTGGCCCTTATGAACGGTTCCAAAAGAATGAGAGCTGTTTCCGGAGAAGTTGCATGACTGGAGCGAAGGGCTCGCTGCCGCTTTTCGCCCAAGGGCTCACCCGAAGGGGCCGCTCTCGCTCAATTGCTCCGCAATTGCCTATACGTCGTCCGCTACAGCTCCAACACGAGGAGGTGCGTATCAATCTCGTTGCAAGTCGCAGTTACAGGTCGTGTTCGCTCAGCCGCGTCGCGACCCCGTGTTTGCGGATGCGCTCCCGTGTGAGCGGCCCGCTCACACGGGACACCGCAAGCGAGTCGGCCACCGGGTGAACGTCCGGCACAATTCCATGGGTATCGCAAATGAAGCCCCGACACACCGCTAATCCTGGTTCGTGCTCCGTCGCAGGAGGTCGTAGAGGACAATTGACCCCGCTGTCGCGGCGTTGAGCGAATCGACCTTCCCAAGCATCGGGATCGAGATGACTACCTGGCAGCGCTTACGGACGATGGGGGAAAGACCGCTGCCCTCCGCGCCGAGCACCAGCGCAACGGGAGTCGGGATATCGACCTCGAAGAGGCTGTTTGATTCTTCGTCCTCATCGAGGCCAACAATCCAGCGGCCCGAATCTTCCAGCTTGTCGAGCGCACGGGCGAGGTTTGGCGTTTGCGCGACCAGGAGGTGCTCGATCGCACCGGCCGAGGAGTTGACCACTGCTGGCGTAACGCTCACGGAGCGGTCCTGGGGGAGGACGATGCCCGCGACTCCTGACGCATCGGCAGCGCGCATCAAGGTCCCGAAGTTCTGCGGATCGTTGAGATGGTCCATGACCACCACGGTGCCCTCGCGCTCGATCACGTCCTCAAGATCGACATAGGGATACTCGGCGGCATCCAGCGCGATTCCCTGGTGATTTCCGCCATGCGCGAGGTCGTCCAACAGCATGCGGGGGACGCGCTCGACCAAGACCTCCTGTTCTTGCGCCAGTTTTATGATTTCCTCGACGCGCTCATCTTCCCGGACACCCTCTGCAATAAAGAGCCGTTTCGAGGTGCGGCGCCCTGCACGCAATGACTCGCGTACGGCGTTGCGCCCGTACAGCAGGTCGTCCTTGATGAAAATCCCGGCGGCAGCTGCCTTGGTCGGGCGCGCGGGGCGTGACCCCCGCTGGTTCTGGGTCGCGTCGTCCCGAACTGGTCGCTGCGGTGGTCTGGCCTGTCGAGGTCCAGGGCCCGAGCGCTGTAGACGGGTCCCCTCCCGGCGCCCGCTCTCCGGACCGCCCGGACGGCCAGTTCCTCGGCTATCCGTGCCTTTACGACGATTTCCAGGTTGTCCCTCGCTTGGTGTCTTCAAGTGTTACTCCCAGCCGCGCCAGATCGTCCCGGATCTGGTCGGCGATGGCGAATTGCTTTGCCGCCCGCAAATCCTTGCGGACCTGGATCAGTAGTTCGATGAAGGGCTCGGCGGCAATCATCTGGTCGGTATCCGCCGGGTTCAGGTCGAGTCCGAGGATCGTGGCAAGTCCCGTAAGGACGATGCGAGCGTCGTCGACAGACGCTGATACTTCCGCTCCGGCGCGACCGCGGTTGATCGCGCGGGCCAGGTCGAACAGGGCCGCAACCGCAACCGGGGTATCGAAATCGTTCTTCATTGCGTCATGGAACGTCGCTACGGTTCGCTCGGCCAGGTCGTCAAGCTCTGTATCCCGCTGCGAACTGACGGGGTTCTCGACGGGCCGGGCGGCAATGCGAAGACGGTCCAGTCCGTTGTTGGCCGCCTCAAGGCCTTCATCCGTATATGTCAACGGTGCCCTGTAGTGAGATGAAAGGACCTGCAGCCTGAAGGCCATGGATCGGCCACGATCCACCAGGTCCTTGAGGCGCACGATGTTACCGAGCGACTTTGACATCTTCACGGATCCGAACTGGAGAAGGCCGTTATGCATCCAGTATCGCGCGAATGGCTCAGTACCGGTGAACGCTTCGGACTGGGCGATCTCGTTCTCGTGGTGGGGGAAGATCAGGTCAGCCCCACCGCCATGAATGTCCAGCTGCCGTCCGAGATGGTGCATGCACATCGCCGAGCACTCGATGTGCCACCCGGGCCTGCCGTCGCTCTATGGGCTTTCCCATGTCGGCTCTCCGGGATTGCCGGCCTTCCAGAGCGCGAAATCAAGAGGGTCGCTCTTAAGCTCACCGGCGGCAATGCGGGCGCCGATGAGTAGCTCATCGACGTTCCGATGCGATAGTTTGCCATACTGGGGGAACGAGCGGACCTTGTAGTAGACATCACCGCCTGCTTCGTACGCGTGTCCCCTGTCAATCAAGCCCTGGATCATCTCGATGATCTGCGGCATCTCTCGGGTTGCGCGCGGGTTGATCGTCGCCGGGAGGATGTTGAACGCCGACATCTCGCTGTCCCAGGCAGCGATCATCGATTCGGTAAGATCGAACGGGTCGATGCCCTCCGCATTGGCCCGGTTGATAATTTTGTCGTCGATATCGGTGAAGTTTTGGGCGTACGTGACGTCATAGCCGAGGTAAATCAGGTACCGGCGAATAACATCGAAGGTAATGGACGACATACCGTGACCGATGTGCGCGTGGTCATATACCGTCACACCGCAGATATACATACTGACCTTACCAGGCTCAAGCGTCTGGAAGGTCTCTACTTCGCGAGTGAGTGTGTTGTAGACCTTGAGACCGGTGGTGACGTGGCTTCCGGGCTGCTGACTCATGGACTGTCTCCATCGACGCTGGGAGGGGTGTGATCAGGTGTCCACCGGTACATGGGACCATCGGAGGAGCCCCGAAGCACGGACCGGAGGACAAGATGGAGTCGGGGTGCACTGGCGTTGATCTCAGCGACACCCCTGAGTACAGTCGCAATCGGCTCGCATTGCTCCACACACTGCCCAACTACCAACCATTTCGTCCGGGGCGTTCGCTTCGATGGGCGTGGAGATGAACCTGGCGAACATCGCGAATAGCTAATCCTTTGTGCTGGCAGTAGCGGGCTCGGGTGCTTTGGCGCTCTCGTTCGAAGTCGTCGTCGTTTTGGAGTCTGATTTCGAGTCCGTCTTCTCGGGTTTCGCCGTCTTGTTCTCGCCGTCGGCGGGTTTTCCACCGTTGCGGCTGTCGGTTATGTACCAGCCCGACCCCTTGAAGACGATCCCGGCAGGGTGAATGACCCGACGAACCGGCTTGCCGCACTCTACGCACTCTGTCAGCGCGTTTTCCGAGAACGGCTGATATACCTCAAACTCATGCAAACATTCCTTGCCGCGGTAGGCGTACGTGGGCATCTACCCTCAACTCCTCTGAAACCAATGAAAGGGAAGACGAGACGACCCTGGGGGCCACGGTTAGCAGTGTATCCCTCTTTCTCGAAATCGCGCAAAAGAGCCGCTGCGAGGGATCGATGTCATCACCCGACCTCAACGGCGTGCATGTCCTCCCAATTGCTTCCTGCCCGCACATCTGCCACCACCGGGACATCGAGCGCGAACGCGTTCTCCATGGTGTCTTTCACAGCCCCTACGATCTCCTCCACTCGGGATTTGTCAATCTCGAGCACCAGCTCGTCATGGACCTGGAGAACCATGGATGCGGGAACATCGCGTTGCCGGATCGCCTCGTCGAGCTGAATCATCGCCAACTTGATGATGTCGGCCTGCGTACCCTGGATCGGCATATTCATCGCCATGCGAGCAGCGCCCTGGCGACGGGCGCCATTTGTTGCGTTGAGATCGGGCAGGTAGCGACGGCGCCCCGAAAGTGTCTCTACGTACCCGTGAACCCGTCCAAAATCGATGATCTTGTCGAAGAACTCCTTCACCTTTGGAAGACGCTCCCAGTAACGATCGATGAACTCCTGAGCCTCACCGCGTGGCATGCCGGTATCGCGAGAGAGACCAAAGGACTGCATTCCGTAGAGAATGCCGAAGTTGACCGTCTTTGCTATCCGGCGCTGGTCGGACGTCACGTCTTCCGGGGGGATCCCGTTTACCAGCGCGGCCGTGGCTCGATGAATGTCCTCGCCCTGGCGGAATGCACTGACCAGCGCCGGATCGCCGGACATATGGGCCAAGATCCTCAGCTCCATCTGCGAATAGTCCGCGGCAAGGAGAATCGCCTCGTCGTAGATGCGGTACTCCGGACGATGGTCCGCAACAAAGGCGCGGCGAACGCGACGGCCGATCTCAGTTCGGATCGGGATGTTTTGAAGATTCGGGTTGTTTGAGGAGAGCCGCCCCGTCGCTGCCACGGTCTGGTTGTAGGACGTATGCACCCTGCCGTCCACAGGATGGACGTACGTAGGAAGGGCGTCGACATAGGTGGACTTGAGCTTGGCCAGCATCCGGTGCTCAAGGACCAAGGGGACGAGCGGGTGCCGGTCGCTAATGCCCTCCAGCACCTCCGAGTCCACAGAATATCCTGTCTTTGTTTTCCTGCCCGCTGGAAGCGCCAGTTCCTCGAAAAGCAGCATCGCCATCTGCTTGTTCGAGGCGACGCTGATCGGCCGTCCTGCAAGCACGTCGACCTCGGCGTCGATAGCCTCAATTCTCTGGCCGAGCTCGGCGGAGAACGCCGTGAGCGCGTCGTGGTCTATTGCGACTCCGGTGCGCTCCATGTCGATGAGGATGGTGGCCAGAGGAAGCTCGATGTCATTAAGCAGACCTAACTGTTTACGTCCTTCCAGATCTGCCCGGAGAGGGGCCACGAGCCCGAACGTGCATTCCACGTCCGCGCAGGCGTAGGGCGCTGCCTCCAAGTAATCGACTTCAGCCATCGTGACCTGGTTCTTGCCGGAACCGATGAGCTCGGTGATCTCCGTCTGCTGAATCCCGAGACGATTGAAGGAGAGATCCTTGAGCCGGATGGACGTTTCGCCGAGCAGGTAGGCCGCAATCATCGTGTCGAAGGTGATCGGATGCCGGCTGTACCCATGGCGCAGCAGCACGTGGTAGTCGTACTTCCCGTGGTGCGTGTAAACGCTTACTGCATCGCTGGCGATCGCCGGGTCAAGCGCGGAGCGGACCACATCGGCGCTGAGCTGGGCGCCGGTCTTGTGGCCCACGGGTACGTAAAAGGCTCGGGTGGGCGACGTCGCGATGGCGATGCCGACGAGATCGGCGGTGAAAGGGTCGGTGCCTGTTGTCTCGACGTCGAGCGCGATTTCACCGCTCTTCTTGATCTCCCGGATCATCTCGGTCAGCTGCTCTTCTGTCAGGACCACCGTCTGTTCCGAGGGCTCCAGTGATTTCTCCGTCGCTCCGTTCTGAGGGACAACGGTCTTTTCCTTGACCAGCGCAGGGAGCTTGGAAAGGAGCGAGCGGAACTCCAGGGTCCGGAAGAGGTTTGTGATGGCTTCGCGGTCGAACTCATGGACGCGAGCCTTGCTCAGGTCGAGATCCAGATGGACGTCTCGCACGATGGTTGCAAGCGCCTTGCTCTCCCTAGCCTGCTCGATATTCTGAGCCAGCGCGTTGCGCGCCCGGGTCGGGCCAACCTCTTCCAGGTGCGCGATGATGTCCTCAAGGGGTCCGAACTGGGCGATCAGCTTCTTGGCGGTCTTGTCACCGATGCCGGGAACACCGGGGATGTTGTCGGACGTATCTCCGACGAGCGCCTTGTAATCCGGGACGTATTCGGGCCCGAACCCGTATCGCTCAAAGACGGCTTCAGGCCCGAATTCGCGGAACTCGCCGAATCGACGCGCGCCGGGCAGGACCACGAGGATGTTGTCGTCGACAAGTTGCAGAAGGTCTGAATCGCCCGTGATGATGATGACCTGATGACCCTGATCCGCCAGCTCCCGGGAGAGGGTTCCGATGACGTCGTCCGCCTCATACATCTCCTTCTGCTGGACGGGGATGCCGAGGGCGTCGATCAATTCCCGGACGCGGCTGATCTGTGACCGGAGATCCGCGGGCATCTCGGAGCGGGTGCCCTTGTAGTCGGCGTAAAGCTCATGGCGAAAGGTCTTGCCGCTTTCAAGGGCGATAACGGCATACTCAGGGTTCCGCTGCCGGAGAACGTCCAACAACATCGATGCGAAACCGTACACGGCGTTAGTCTGCTCTCCATCCCCGGTCGTCAATGTCGGAGGAAGGGCGAAGTAGGCACGGAAGATCAGCCCGTACCCGTCCACCAGAACAATTGTCCCCTTGTCTTTCGAAATCTCGGCATGGGCCATCAGTGTCGTGCTCCCAGACATGTGCGAAACCGTCAGTCTTGAAGTATAGGGTTGATGGTTTGATCGGTGGACGGGGAGGGGAAAGGACTCCAGTATACTTTGCGGGACACTACGCGGAGGCATCCTCGCCACCATGCGTCCATCTCGCTCGTTTCTGCCAGGAGCCTTCCCTGTTCATGGATTCTTCGACCGTTCGCCAGCTGGTAGAGACGACGACTGACAATGTAGAGCGCGTCATCATCGGCAAACGCCGCGAGGTGGAGCTGGTGATGGTTGCCCTGCTGTGTCGTGGACACGTCCTGATAGAGGACGTGCCGGGCGTCGGCAAGACGGTGCTGACCAAAGCCATTGCCCGGAGCATTGGCAGCAGCTTCAAGCGCATCCAGTTCACTCCAGACCTCTTGCCGAGCGATGTGACAGGAGTCAACGTCTTCAACCAGCAGCGCGGAACGTTTGAGTTCCGGCCGGGGCCCGTGGTTGCCCAGATGGTGCTCGCCGATGAGATCAACCGGGCGACACCCAAGACCCAGGCCGCGATGCTGGAAGCGATGGAAGAGGCCCAGATCTCGATCGATGGCGTGACCCACCACCTCCCGTCGCCCTTTATCGTCCTCGCGACCGAAAACCCTATCGACTATGAAGGGACGTTTCCCCTTCCCGAGGCCCAGCTAGATCGATTCCTTCTCCGTCTCGCGCTTGGGTATCCGAGCCGCGCGGGAGAGCTGGAGATGCTGGACCGCCAGCACCTGCGCCACCCCCTTGAGGGTCTGAATCAGGTGATCTCGGTTGACGACCTGGTGAGAGCGCAGGATGCGGTCAAGGCGGTTCACGTTTCCACAGCGGTCCGTGAATACATCGTCGCGCTTGTTGAGTCGACCCGCCACCATAACGATGTGTTCCTCGGGGCAAGCCCTCGCGGATCGATCGCGCTGTTCAACGCGACACGAGCGTGGGCGGCGATTCGCGGCCGCGAGTTCGTGCTGCCTGACGATGTCAAGTTGCTCGCAGAGCCTACGTTGGCCCACCGGATCATCATTGGTCCGCCGGCACGCATGCGCGGCATCGACAGCCGGGAGGTTGTCCGCGACCTGCTGAACAGCATCCCGGTCCCGCAGGGCGGTCGCCAAGCGATGGCTCCCGCGCAGCCGCTCACCAGAGTCTGACCCTCCTTGAACGCCTTTAAGCTCGTACTCCTGATTGCGGTGCTGGTTGCCATCGCGATCGTCTACAACTGGTCGATGCTCGACAACCTCATCATCGCGCTGGTGGCCCTGCTGGTTGTCGCCTGGCTCTGGAGCCGTGGCAGCCTGAATCGCCTGGGGCTGCGACGGACATTGACCTCCGACAGGATCCGGGCAGGTGAGGTCATCGAAGAAGAGCTCGAGCTGACGAATCATTCGTGGATGCCGCATCTCTGGATCGAAGTTCAGGACCATTCCACGCTGCCCGACCATCACGCGGGGTCGGTTGTGAGTGTGGGGGGAAGGGCTACAAGGACCTGGCGAAGCCAAACAAGAGTCCTTCGCCGGGGTGCCTACCGTCTGGGTCCATTCACTCTCCATGGAGGAGATCCGTTTGGGATCTTCGAGAAGCGTCGGTTGATTCCGGTGTCCCACGAACTCGTCGTCTATCCGGCGCCCATCGATGTCTCCTCGATCCCGCTGCCTGTAGCGGGCCTGTCCGGGGGAACGGTCCGCCAGGGGAACATGGCACTTTCCTCACTGACGATCGCCGGTGTTCGCGAATACGCCCCGGGCGATCCGCTAAACCATGTTTCGTGGTCCGCAACGGCACGCCGTGGCGCCGTGATGGTGAAAGAGTTCGAGCCTGACCCGACGGCTGACCTATGGCTTGTCCTTGACCTCAGCGAGCGAGGACAATTCAATCTCGAGGGACGGCCGACGCACGGGCGCCCGGGAGCGCTGGCTGAATCACTTCTCGACACCACGGCTGAGTACATCGTGTCCATAGGTGGATCTCTCACGGAAAAGGCACTCGCCGAAGGCAGAAAGGTGGGAGTTGTCATCAACCGCTCAATGCCAATCCGGCTGGATGCCGATAATTCCCAGCGACAATGGTTCCGTGTCTTCGAGATGCTTGCGTCGGCGACGGTGTTCGGAAATCGTTCCCTCGCCGAGGCGCTTGCCGTGGATGCGCGCCGATTCTCGAGCGCCAAAGGTTTGGTGGTGGTGACATCGGACCCCGAAACTGACTGGGTACCAGCTGCGCGAACGCTTGCCGAGCGCCGGGTGAGCGTTTCTGCCGTTGTTGTGGACGCTGGGGGAGAAGGGGCTGACAACGTCACTCCTCTTATCGAGGCGTTGGCCGCAGCCCGAGTTGGCGTTACCCGCTTCCCGACGCTCACGGCCCAGGCTCACCACGTGGAGCCGTTTCACGTGCACGAGACGTAGATACAATTGATGAACCGACCAAGCCCTACCACTGCAATTGATATGCAAGAGCCCTCACGTTCCGCTCAGTCTTCGCGCCTCTCACTCTGGTTCCCCGAGGGCGCGATCGTGCCGGTTCTGTTGCTCGTACTTATCGCGATCGCGTCCTTCAGCGTCCAGCTTGGCGGATGGTCCAGCCTCGTCATACCGGTGGGGGTCCTGGGGGTAGTCGCCGGTGTGTTCGGTCTGGTCATCGCGAAGGTGAGGGTGGCTGATTCCATCGCCCATATGGGCGGCCTGGTGATTGGTGTGGGAGTGGTGTTCACGCTACTGCTCTTTGAGGCGGATACGCTCGGGGAAGGATGGCGGGACAGGATCCGACCGCTAGGTACATTCCTCATGGACTGGTATTTAGGCAGGCGCTCGTCGGCAGAGCACGAAGACCTCCTGATCTCGATGCTGATGGGTCTTATTGTCTGGCTCGCCGGTTACCTGTCCGCGTGGGTCCTGTTCAGGAGAGGCTGGCTGATGGCCGCGGTCCTTCTGCCAGGACTCCTCGCTACCGTCAACCTGGGCTATGCCGAGAACGCTCGCGCATGGCTACTTGGTGCCATGCTCGCCGTCGCGATTCCTCTCGGCGCGCGGTACCACCTCTATCAGCGTCAGCAGCTCTGGACGAATTACCGAATGCCGTCTCCTTTGGGGCTTGTCAGACGGATCGTGCTGACCAGCATGCTCGTTGCCGTGCTCATTACAGGTTTGAGCTGGCAGGCACCATCCACATGGTCGCAAAGCAACGTTCAGCCCTTCTTCGAGAAACTCACCGAACGAGTGACAGCGACCCAGGATCGAGCATCGGACTGGCTTAACGAGGCGGCTGCAACAGGTGAACGCGTCCAGGACGCTGGTTCATATACCGCGTTCGATGATGCTTTCTCGGTCGGCGGTCCGCTCGATCTGAGTGACCGGGAGGAGGTCCTCGTCACAGCCGATGTTGCCCACGCGCCCTATCTCACCGCTCATAGCTACGACGTGTACACCGGGCAGGGATGGGCCTCAGGTATCGACGACAGTTTCGCGCGTACCGGTCCCGACGGGGAACGCTACTCACCGGAGCTCCTGTTTCGCGAGGGGCAGAGTGTTGTGCTCTCATCGAATGTGACAACCGATCGTGTTGCCCAGACCATTGGGGTTACGCCCCTTGGCGGTGAATCGGGCGTTATCCTGTCGGTCGATACCTACCAGTCCGCTTCGATTCCTGCCGTTGTCCGGATGTCCTGGCGGCAGCTTGATGATGAACCATTCGCCCTTAGCGGCGAGTCCCTGACGTCCCTGCCGCCGGATATCCAACTCATCAGCAGTCACCTGATCGGTGCCCAGCTCACCGGACCGCTCGGGGAGCACGGACCGCAGGCAGTCGGCCCCGAGCAGCAAGCAAGGATCGACGCCGAGTTGGAGAGCCTGCGCGGACGCATGGTTTCGGTCGGATGGGAAGCTGATGCCGAAGGCGTGGTGAAGACACTCTATGTCTCTGGCCAGCTTCCCGTCTACGACGATGTGGTAGCGGCCTTTCCGCGTAGCACCGACGATTCCGGTGTTTCCGGCTCCTCGCAGG
>JAUJLY010000001.1:4906-34103 GCA_030447145.1 Thermomicrobiales bacterium | reverse complement strand
GAAGATTAGGTGCCCTCTTCTTCTTGCGATGCGGAATTGCTCTCATGGCCGTTGTCCGGCTGATGCTCCGCGTCTGCAACGGAGGCAGCTGTAGCCAGCGACGTTCCGTCATACTCCTCCGTCACCTGGTCATCGTCGTCCAAATCGTCGACAGACCCGGCCGCCTGTTGACGGGGCTGGATTGTGGACATATCGATCTGATAGATACCAGACTCGGCCTCACCGAGGCTCATAATCTCATCGATGTGGCGGACAGCCCATCTTTGGCCGGAGAAGGGGAGGCGCGCGGTCGCTTCGTCCCGGCCGAACCAGGCCGCGTCGCGATAGTCATCTCCCAGGTCGATGGGTGACTGCGGGCTCACATTCACGGCAAAGACAGGGGCAAGCACGATCGCATCGCGTCCTTCGTCGTAAAAC
The DNA here is from genome assembly GCA_030447145.1 of Thermomicrobiales bacterium. Taxonomy (GTDB): domain Bacteria; phylum Chloroflexota; class Chloroflexia; order Thermomicrobiales; family UBA6265; genus UBA6265. The sequence goes on along the minus strand of JAUJLY010000001.1, from coordinate 33,686 downwards.
TGGTTAATGTAATCAGCGGAGTAAATGGCACTAACGTTGAGGCCTGCCAGGCTCCTCACGGTCGCCATGATCGTCTGCAGAGTGGTATCGCCGACACGTACTTGAGAATGAAACGCTTGCCAGGTGTGCGGAAAAGCAACATCAGACCGGCGCTGGAGCAGCAGGAACTGGACACGGGCATTGAGGCGGCGGAAGACGTACACATCGACGATATCGGAGAGTACCTGAGGCATGCAGCGGATGCTCCATCTATTGAGCGATTCGTGTATCGGGATCCCTGAACCTGCCGCCCCTAGGGACGTGAACGGCGATCGCGGAACCACTGCCGGATCTGCTCCAGCGGCGTAGGGTACTCCCTCCGGTTTGCCAAGTCGCTCATGTCTCTTCCACGCCACATAGTGGCCGTAGGCGTTCCGCTCTGCTTGTTCCGGATGCTTTCGAGAATTGGCCAGAAAAAGGCAATGACGGCAGCCGATACGGCGAAGTGCGCAAGGAACGGGGAAACCTCGCTGACCGCCCGGGCCACGACTGCAAGTAAGAACGCCACAATAAATGGCGAGACGGTGAGCCAACGACGTGCGGATGAACCAATATTCTGGACGCGAGGGCTTGTCAGCGGGTTAGGCGTGCGCTTGCGCTTTTCTTGCTCAACAGAAATCGGTGGTGGCAGCGGGTTGTCCCGCTCCGCCCGCTCAAGGATCTCTTCGATCTGGCGTTCGAGCCGGGTTTTCGGTCGGTGCCCTTCTGGTTTCTCAGGGGGATCGGTGGTTGCTGGCATGGTCTCTACACCAGTGCAGACAAGAAAAAGCTGAGGGGTGCCCCATGGCGCCTGTCTTCCAATGGTACCCTACCGGTGACAAGCGAGGTGCCGTAAGGTCAGAGGAATCGAGGGAAATGAGTAGCCAGTCAGCAGCGCACTATCGCAGTCATTTCCGCTGCAACGTCATTGATCACAAGGGGACCGTGAGTTTCGTCGCGCCGCCACACGGTTTGAAGGTGATTGCGGCGTCGATTGCCCATGGAGCAGGCAGTTTTGCAGAGTTGATGGCGCATGCCCGGCGATTTGATAGCGCCTGGGCGGAGTCGGTCAACAGGGATCTGAACAGGTTCGACGAGCATAATGTTGAAACAGTCGGCCGATGGTTTGAAGCCGCCTTAAGCGCGGAAGACGACACGAGTCGTCAGTCGTTCCGGGTGATCGACCAGGCAACCCGACGGCGAAGCCTGGTGCCAGGTTCGCTTGGGCTCGTCGTGTTCAATCTCAAGGAGCAGCGGATCATTCAAGTCCAGAACAGCTACGACGATCTCAGGCGGAAGGATCGGGGGCGGGTTCGCATCAACGGGAAACCGACGAGGCGCATCTTTCAATACGAGTTGCCGTCGGGGTGGGCCATCGTACCGTAATCGATTCAACCGTGCCCGGACCCCGCCATCTGATTTTCCTGGCGGCTACTCCGCTGGAGCCGGTATTTGCTGTGTTATCCGGAAAACGCCGGAAATCCCTCTACGGCCCCGATACGCGGAGATGCACCAAGGGGCTTAACCGGTCCGCTTCTTGCCCTTGTTTTTGTCGCGTCGTCCAAGTCCCCCGAGGAACATCCTACCCATCGAGTCGGAAACCTTCTCACTCGTAAGGTTGCCTGCGCTCTCCGGATTCCGTTCTGATGCTCGGCTTTGGACCACCTCAGTCCGCGCTCGCTGTTCCTGCGCTTCAGAAAAGAATTCGTAGATCTGTTCTCCCGCAGCTTCCTCGTCCTCGAGGGCGAGGACGGACCGAAAATCCTCCAGTGTCACGACCATCTGATTGATCCAGCGGGAGATTGCTGCCCTGTTCGTCAGGGAGATATCGCGGTGCATCTCAGGACTCCCGAGAGCGAGGCGGGTTGTGTCCTTGAATCCACCGGCGGCGAGGGTGCGCATGTCGCGCCACGATTGGTCGGCAGTAGCAGTCCGAACGAGCGCTGCGGCGACAACCATCGGCAAGTGGCTGACGCCTGCCACGTAGCTGTCGTGTTCCGCTGGATCAGCAAAGAACGCCTCCGCTTCGACGGCGGCGACGAGGCCGAGTACATTCTTGATTGCGGCCTCGCTGGCGGTGACGCCGGGGCAGACGACCCAGGTGGCATTCCTGAAGAGATCGGCGTCTGCCGCTTCCAGGCTCTCGGACTTGCCCGCCATGGGGTGTCCACCCACGAACGAGACGTGCCCAGGGAGTTGGGTAGCCCATTCCAGTACGTTGACCTTGGTTGAACCTGTGTCAGTCACGATCGCGCCCTGCTTGAGGTGCGGCGAGATGTCGGAGAAGATCTCTCGCATTGATCCAACAGGCGTCGCAATGATGAGGACATCCGCGGACCGCACCGCATCGGCAAGCGACCAGGTTGTATCGTCAACAGCACCCATTTTCTTGGCGAGTGTCTGCTTGTCCATGTCAGAGTCGTAGCCAATGACACGGAGGGCATTCTCGTGCTGGGCAGACCAGCGCCGGAGACCCAATCCAATGGATCCACCAATGAGGCCCAAACCGAGAATCGAGATCTGCTGCATTATTAAAGTCTCCTAGGGAACGTACTCCGTGACGTCGAGTTCTCGAACCCAGCCTTCCTCACCGTCCTCGGTACGAAAGTGCATCCAAACCTGGCCTTCCGCAAGGCCATCCCGCCCCGGATTATCGGATTCCTGAGACTCACCGAGGTAAAGCAGGGGTTCTTCCAGGGGGAGTGCCCTGATTGCCGGTGTGTCAGTTCCCGGGCCGGATCGCAGATTGACACTTCCAACGCTGTCGATCTGGTAATCCGGGTCAAATTCGCCCTCGTTGGGTTCCTCAGTGGCGTCTGCCTCAGCGGTTTCCTCCGGTGCTTCCGTCGGTGCATCGGTCGGTTCAGGGACCGGGGCAGTGGTCGGTACGCTCGATGGCGGCTGGGTCGGAGCAGCCGCTGCTACCACAGCGGGTTCTGTCGCACGTGCCTGATCCGGTTCGTTCCGCGTTACAAAGTCGCTGACAATCGTGTCCAGCTGTGCATAGATGATGGAAAAGCTGCCAACGCAGACGGCAATGGTGAGCAGCATGGAGATGCCAATCATGATACCTGCACGGCGTGATCGCTGCCGGAGACGATGATTCAGTCCGGGATCGGTCATGGGTCCTTTCAGGGAGTGGTGAGAGGGTTGGCCCGGCATGGATTAGCGGGCAACGTGCATAGAGGTAACAGGCTCGCGGTCAGGCCTCGGTAAAACCGCTCAGCGCGCTCGCGGAATCTGCTAGTTATAGCACGCACAGGATTGCCTGAACCCCAAGGCCAATTGAACCAAACACGGCAAACATGGTACATTTGTGTCGGAACCGAACCTGGTGGGATCAAACGTGGGCCCACGCCCGCGTTTCTTGTTGTTCGGCAGATCAACCCCAGCCTCTCCCACCCCCCGTCCTTTTCTTTGATCGATTTTATAGAGCAGGAGGTGCGCGATGAAGAGTGATCTCTACACCGCGATCGCCCAGATTGCAGCCGAGCGCGGCATCCCCCGAGAAGCCGTCCTGAGTTCCGTTCAGCAGGCTTTAACTGCGGTGTACAGGAAAAATGCGAACTCCGAGGAGGATGTTCGTGTTGAGCTAGACCAGGCCACCGGCGAGATGCAGGTCGTGGTGGTGAAGTCCGTAGTAGAACAGGTAGTGGATCCGGATCTGGAGATCAGCGTGGATGATGCTCGGGCCTTCGCACCCGCGCCAATTCTCGGCGACCAGATCAAGATTGTGCGAACCCCCGAGAACTTCGGACGTATCGCCGCACAGACAGTCAAGCAAGTCGTGCATACGCGAATTCGCGACTTCGAGCGGGAGACTGTCTATAAGGAATACCAGGACAAGGAAGGCGAGGTCCTCAGCGGTGTTGTGCAGCGCGCCGACAACCGTGCAGTCATCATCGAACTTGGCAAGGCCGAGGCCGTCATGCCGGCTCGGGAGCAGGTGCCGACGGAGCGTTACCGCCCCAACCAACGGCTCAAGGTGCTGTTGACCGAGGTGAACGCCCACGCTCGAGGCCCCCAGCTCATTGTTTCCCGTTCAGATGCGCGGCTCATTCGCCGGTTGTTTGAGCAGGAAGTGCCCGAGATTCAGAGCGGCGCTGTCGAAATCATGGAGATCGCCCGAGAGCCGGGTCTTCGCTCGAAGGTGGCGGTTGCTGCTCGACAGGAGAAGGTTGACCCGGTAGGGTCCTGCGTGGGTGTCCGTGGTGTCCGTATCCAGAACATTGTCAACGAGCTGTACGGCGAGAAGATCGACGTTATTGAATGGTCTTCGGAGGTCGCCACGTTCATTGCCAACGCCCTGAGCCCCGCCAAGCCAACCAACGTGTCGCTCAGCGAGGCTGACGATCAACGGGTGGCGACAGTCATTGTGCCGAGCGATCAGATGTCCCTTGCGATCGGTAAGGAAGGGCAGAACGCTCGACTGGCCTACAAGCTAACGGGCTGGCGCATTGACATCAAGGGACCTGAGTCCCTGCTGCAGGCAGGTGACGACTTCTTCCGGCAGACGCGGGAATTGTCCGCAAGCATGATGCCTGATTTCAGCTGGCAGGGGCGTCAGCCACGTGCCGTGCAGGCCGATGGCATGGTGACCGTCAACGAGCAGTCCTTTGGACCGCTGTCCGATGATCTGATTCGACGTCAGGTCGATGTCGACGTAGTTGACGGCGTCGTGGAGATTTACTACGAGCGGGACTTGCGAGCCCGATTCGATCAGGTCTCCGGTCAGCGTCTGCCGCTTGACGATGCTGATGAAACGGACTACAGCGCCCTGTCGAGAGCGGGTGGCACTGAGGTCTAAAGGAGGCGAGACAACGTATGCCTCAAACTGGACTTAAGCAGCAGAAATCGTTGAAGAAGTCAGGACCCCGCCCGAAGCATGTTCCTCAGCGAACCTGCATTGTCTGCCGTGACACAAGCGCGAAGCGGACGTTGACGCGGATCGTGCGGGCCGAAGAGGGGCAGATCGAGGTGGACCCAACCGGCCGTATGAACGGCCGGGGTGCGTATGTATGTGACAAGCAAATGTGTTGGGAGCGTGCTGTGACGACGCCGATCCTGGCGAAGGCACTGAAAACGACTCCGACACCGGAATCGCTGTTTAAGATAAGGGAATTTGCCGCTGGTGCGCCTCTCCGGACGGATGATGGCGTACCAGCGGCGGGACCGAAGGAGTAAGCACTATGACCGACACAATTGGACGCGGAACACGCCGGGGTGGTGGCAATAAGCGTGGACGCAGAGGTGCCGGGGGCGGTGCTCGTACAGTGGCCGTGAAGCGTGCTGCACCCGTGGTCCGCGAGCCGGTATCCCTGCCTCCTGTTATGTCAGTGGCTGAACTCGCCGATATCCTGGAGACCTCGGGTATTGAAATCATTCGGGAACTGATGAAGGTTAGCATCATGGCCAATCTGAATCAGCAGGTCGATTATGAAACGGCCGCAAAGGTGGCCGAGGAACTCGGATGGGAAACCAACGAGGCCGACTCGGCGATGAAGTCCACGGTTGCTGACTTCGAGAGCCGACGCCTGGAAAACGATAGCGATCCCGACTCCAGGACCCGACCGCCGGTGATCACGATCATGGGCCATGTCGATCATGGCAAGACGCGCCTGCTCGACTCCATTCGCTCGACCAATGTCGCGGAAGGCGAGGCTGGCGGGATCACCCAGCATATCGGTGCGTACCAGATTGAAAGCCAGGGCCGGAAGCTGACCTTTCTCGATACCCCTGGCCACGAAGCATTCACCGCCATGCGGGCTCGAGGCGCACAGGTAACCGACATTGCCATTCTGGTGGTTGCCGCTGACGATGGCGTCATGCCGACCACTCGGGAGGCCGTCGCCCATATCAAGTCTGCGCAGGTGCCCATGGTCGTGGCGGTCAATAAGGTCGACCTGCCGGCGGCGAATCCGGATCGCATCAAGCAGCAGCTTTCCGAGATGGAGGTCATGCCGGAAGAATGGGGGGGTGATATTCCGTTCGTCGAGGTCTCCGCGAAGGAGGGCATGGGCATCGATGACCTGCTTGAGGTGCTCTTGCTTGTTGCCGACGTCAACGAATTGAAGGCAAATCCGGTCAAGGCGGCGCAGGGCGTGGTCATCGAGGCGAAGATTGACGGAAGCCGTGGCCCGGTTGCGACGTTGCTCGTGCAAAGCGGAACGCTCAATATGCGTGACGTCGTCGTCGCAGGCACGACCTGGGGCCGGGTGAAGGCGATGTTCGATGATCGCGGCAAGCGGATCCGTCGCGCCGGACCGAGCTCACCGGTTGAAGTCATGGGCCTGATGGAAGTTCCGCAGGCCGGCGATACGTTCCTGACTTTCGAGGATGAGAAGGCCGGACGCCAACTCGCCGAGCAGCGATCTGCCCAGAAGCGTGTCGAGCACCTGAACGAGAATCGTCCGATTAAGCTGACCGATCTCTACGACCAGGTCCAGGAAGGCAAGACGGCAGAGCTGCGCGTCATCATCAAATCGGACGTCCAGGGTTCGCTCGGTGCCATCCAGAATGCACTGCTCAAACTCAACGAGGACATGGAGGCGGGGGTTACGCTTTCCGTCCAGCTTGCAGCGACAGGAGCTGTGACAGAGTCTGACGTGAACCTTGCAGCGACGACGGGAAGCATCGTACTGGGCTTCAACGTCCGGCCGGATGTTGCTGCAAAACGGGCCGCTGACGCCGTTGGCGTGGATGTCCGCTTCTACACGATCATCTACGAGTTGATTGATGAAGTGAAGAAGGCTATGACCGGTCTTCTCGCTCCCGTGTATCAGGACGTGACCGACGGTTATGCTGAGGTGCGGGAAACGTTCAAGCTTCCCAACAACGATGTGGTCGCCGGTCTTTACGTGCTTGACGGTAAGGTTCCTCGAAACTCGCGTGCCCGGGTGTTGCGCAGCGGTACCGTTCTCTTCGAAGGTGGCATAAAATCGCTGAAGCGATTCAAGGACGATGTCCGCGAAGTTGCGGCGGGCTATGAGTGTGGATTAGGGCTGGAAGGATTCAACGACCTGAAGGTCGGCGACCAGATCGAGTTCCTGCATCGCGAGGAAGTGGCCCGGCCTTCGTAGCCGGTGTCCTGCTGCTCGAAAGAGACACGAGAACGACTGTGACACGACGGACACGACAAGTAGGCGAGCTCCTGAAAGAGGAGCTCGACGACATCATCCGGCGCGAGGTTAAGGACCCGCGGATAGGCTTCTTCAGCATTACGAATGTAGAGGTCCCACCGGATCTCCGGTCCGCCCACGTTTACATCAGCGTGCTGGGCTCGGATGAGGAGCGTGACGGCACGCTTGCGGCGTTGCGCTCGGCGTCCAAATTTGTTCGCTATCACCTCAAGCCCCGGCTCCGGATGCGGCAAATCCCCGAGTTGGAGTTCCGTGATGACAGGTCGATGGAGTATGCGCAGCATATCTCGGAAACACTTCGCGAGATCCGGGCGCAGGATAAAGCATTCCGCCGTACTCACCCGGACGGGGAAACCGAAGATTCCCCCAACTCCGAGGAATCAAAATGACATCCGGGTGGAGGTTGGACGCTCAGGCCGCACATGATGCCCTGAACCAGCTCAAGGCAGCAACGCGGATCCTGATGCCAACGCACCAAAATGTCGATGCTGATTCGCTATCCTCAGTGCTTGCACTGACGATAGCTTTGCGTCAGCACGGTCTCGAAGTAGTGCCGATAATCAGCGACGGATCGTTACCCCACGCGCTTGAATTCTTGCCTGGGGCCTCCGAGGTACTGCTGTACACCCGGGACGAAGCGCCTGAATACGACATGCTCTGCCTGGCGGACTGCTCCGACCGGACGCGGCTCGGCAAGTTCTATAAGGATGATCCAAGTCGTCTCGACGGGCGTGTCCCTATCGTTAACATCGACCACCACATTACCAATGGGCGCTTTGGAGTCGTCAATATTGTCGAGCCAAGTGCTGCGTCCGCCACCGAAATCATCGCCGACGTACTGGCCGTATGGGGTACGGTACTCACGCGTGAGATTGCACAATGCTTGCTGGCGGGAATCTACGGCGACACGCTGGGACTTCGCACCGAATCGACCACATCCCGCACTATGCGCACCGCTGCGGATCTGGTGGATGCTGGAGCTAATCCGGTTCCCATTGTGGATGCACTCTTCCGGTTGAAGCCGAAGTCATCAGTCTGCCTATGGAGAAAGGCCCTTGAGGGCGTCCAATGGACCGGTGAGCTGATCTGGACAGAGCTCACTGAAGAGACGTTTGCGGAATGTGGCGCCCAGCCAAGTGAAGCGGAAGGTATGGTGAACTTCCTTGCAGGGACCGAGGGGTCCCGTGCGGCTGCAATCCTCTTCGCGAACGACCATGGGTGGCGTATCAGCATGCGAAGCCTTCCTGTCGATGTCGACGTCGCTGCGATAACGGCAGAGTTTGGCGGGGGTGGTCATCCGCGTGCCGCCGGGGTTCAAATTGAGGGAGGAGAGGCTGAAAAGCAGCACTTCCTCTCACGCGTGGCGGAGCTTATTGCTGAACCTCGGGTCAAGTAGGATGGGCAACGGGTTCCACCACGCCGCACGAGTCGCTGGTGTCCGACAAACTGAAATAATGAACATGGATATGGGGGATGCAGAATGGGGGCCGGGCTCGCTTTATCTCGGTTGGATCCCCTGATGGTAAAAAGGAAAACCCGCGGTTTGTATCACGGATATCTTGTGGTCGACAAGCCAGCAGGCTGGACGAGCCATCAAGTCGTCGGAAAAGTTCGTCGCATATTGGGTGAGCGCCGTGTTGGCCATGCGGGAACGCTTGATCCAGCTGCTGTGGGGGTTTTATCCATTGCGGTGGGGCTTGCGACGCGCTCAGTTGAGTATCTGTCCGGAGCCTCCAAATCCTATGTAGCCGATGTCACATTCGGGGTAACTACGGATTCCGCTGATATAGACGGTGCCGTCACGTCGGTTCGTGACCCAAGCCGCCTGAAAGAATCCGATATTGTGCTGGCGCTCGAGTCATTCATGGGCAAACAGTTTCAAGTACCCCCAGCGTATTCCGCAATCAAGGTGAATGGAGACCGTCTTTACGAACGCGCGCGCCGTGGAGAATCGGTGGAGTTGGAGTCGCGACCCATCAACATCGACGGGATCTCGCTGGACGCCTGGGAACCACCGACCGCGCGGATCCGGGTGGATTGCTCCAAGGGCACCTATGTAAGGTCCCTGGCTCGCGACATTGGAGAGCGGGTGGGCACTGGCGCCTATATGTCGAACCTAATCCGTGTACGCACAGGTCCGTTTTCGCTTTCAGACGCGGTCACGATTCCTGAGTTGGAAGCATTGATAGCAGCCGAGCAATGGGAAACGATCGCGTTTCACCCGGATACGGTGCTTCAGGACTGGCCGGCCGTTGTACTTGACGCTCATGCCGCAACCGACTGGCGCCACGGAAAACCCGTGGCGCTCGAGGGCGCGGCGGGTGGCCTACGCTTGTACGATAGTACCGGTAACTGGCTTGGTGTAGGGCAGGGAAATGAGTCGGGGAGCCACCTCCTCCCGACAAAAGTGGTGACGGACGTGATGGAAGAGTGAAGAGCGTGGCTGAAAGGGTATTCGCATGTCTCAGTGATGTCCCAGCATCGCCGACCGTAACCACCATCGGTGCCTTTGACGGCGTCCATCGCGGCCATCAGCATTTGTTGCGACTGGCGCGCGAAGGGGCAAAAGAGCATAACTCAAGACTGCTCGTCCTGACCTTCGAGCCGTTGCCGATCCAGGTTCTTCGGCCCGAAAAATTTGCCGGTCGTGTTCTCACCAATGAGCGGCGCCGGGAGCTGTTGTTGCGGTATGGTGCGGATGTGGTCGTTGAGTTGCCCTTTACGATTGAGATGTCCAGACTGTGCGCTAGGGAGTTTGTGGCGCAGCTGTTTGTGGTCGGCCCTGTCCGTCAGATATGGGTAGGAAGCGACTTTGCGCTCGGGCACCAGAGAAGTGGCACCGCGGCGCGCCTCGCCAAAATTGCCGCCCCGTTTGGGACGACCGTGCACGCAGTTCCCAGAGTCGATTACAAGGGGCGGGAGGTGAGCAGTACAAATGTTCGCCAGCTCGTTCTGGAGGGACGGCCAGAAGATGCATCGTTCATCCTGGGACACCGCTTCCAGGTCAGGGGAGAGGTGGTTCGCGGCGCGCAGATTGGGCGCACCATAGGATTCCCCACGGCGAATGTGGTCCCTCCAGAGGACCTCTTGCCGCTCCAGGACGGAATATATGCAACGTTCGCACGTATCACAGGTCATGACGCCGTCTTTAAGGCAATGACCTACATCGGCACTCGCCCTGCCGTCAACACCGGTGATCGCATGATCGAGACTCACCTTTTCGATTTTGATGGAGACCTCTACGGACGGACGCTCGAAACCGAATTTGTATGCCGGCTTCGGCCTGACGCGGACTTTCCCACCGTGGATACGCTAAAGGCCCAACTGGCACGGGACGAAGTGCATGCCAGAGAAGTCCTCAGAACATGCTGGCCAGGAGACGTCGAAGAGAGCTAATCCGTTGGAATACCGGGGGCATTTACGGTACACTTGACCGGTGTTGCCGGTGGCTGCGCGTCGGGCGTAATGGCCAAGGGTTTTCCATGCCCCGCGCACCGTCATACGTGTTCAGGAGGACAGCCATTTCCAGACCAGTACAAACGCGCGTCAACGAGCGAATTCGTATACGCGAGGTGCGGCTCATCGACGATGAGGGCCAGCAGATCGGGATCATCCCCACACGGGAAGCCCTTGATATGGCTCGTGAGCGAGGACTCGACCTCGTTGAGGTTGCGCCAAACGCATCACCGCCTGTTTGTCGCCTGATGGATTATGGGAAGTACAAGTACGAGCAGAGCCGCAAAGAGCGTGATTCCCGTCGCTCCCAGCACGTCATCAGGGTGAAAGAGGTTCGGATTGAGCCAAAAATTGGTGGTCATGATCTCGAAACCAAGGGCCGTCAGGCCGCCAAGTTTCTTGATGCCGGCGATAAGGTAAAATTGACCGTTCTGTTTCGGGGCCGTTCGATTACTCATCCCGAGTTAGGCAAAGATCTTCTCGAGCGCCTGGCTGAACAGCTGAAGGACCACGGGGTGATCGAACAGTCCGCGCGCATGGAAGGACGAACCATGACGATGCATATGGCGCCGTCCCGCCAACGAGCGGAAACATCCGATAGAGAGGAACTACGTGAGCAAGCAGGGTAAGCTGAAAACGCATAAGGGCGCCAAACGCCGGTTCAAGGTCACGGCCACTGGCAAGATCATGCATGCGAAGGGCATGAAGAGCCACAACCGTCGGAAGAAGTCCGCGCGCGTGAAGCGACAATTTGACCGGATGCTGGTAATGAATGACGCCTCGGTGAAGCGCGTGAAGCGTCTCATCCCGAATGGCATTAGCTAGACCATAGCGTAACGAACGAATGAGGTAGTTGATCCATGGCAAGAGTAAAGCGCGGCGTCGCGGCCCATCGTCGCCACCGCAGTGTTCTCAAGCAAGTGAAGGGGCATCGCGGCACGCGAAACCGCCTTTACAAGCGAGCGCATGAGTCCCTTATGCACGCTCTCCAGTATGCCTATCGTGACCGTAGGAACCGCAAGCGAGCAATGCGTCGGTTGTGGATTCAGCGAATCAACGCGGCTAGCCGTTTGAATGGCATGCCCTATAGCCATCTTGTCCACGGTCTGGCCCTCGCCGGCGTCGAGGTCGACCGAAAGATTCTTGCGGATCTCGCGGTTCGCGACGAGGAGGGCTTTGCCGCGGTCGTTCAGGTTGCAAAGAGCTCCCTGCCATCCGCCACCCAAGCCTGATGCGGTAGCATCTGGATGAGCGGTATTCATTCCCCCGGAGATCCGATCGCAAGCAACTCCAATCCAGGTGTCAAGCTGATTCGCTCGCTCCAGCGCCGGAAGATCCGGCAGCAGGAGCGGGCGTTCATTGTTCAGGGTATCCGTGCTGTCCAGGATGTGATCCACGCGGGAATGATTCCCCGGGCGGTATATATCCGTGATGATTTCGAGCTGGATCTGGTGATACATCTTCCAAATGACGTTCCGCTTCGTCGGGTGATCGCCCCTGTGTTCGATGCGCTGACGGATGTGCCGCATCCACAAGGCATCCTGGCCGTTGTCCCAATGCCGAGTGAGTCGAGTCTGCCGGAGGCCACCGGCGGTCGCGCTCCTCTCCTGCTCATCGTCGATGCGGTTCGTGACCCCGGCAATCTTGGAACCCTCTTGCGCTCGGCTGCCGGCGCGGGAGCCAACCACGTTGTGATTGCTCCGCAAACGGTAGATCCTTACCACCCCCGTGCAGTGCGTGCGGCTATGGGCGCGCATGTCCGGGTGCCACTTTCTTATCGGAACTGGGATGAGTTGGCGGCGAGCCTGAAGCAGTACGACACGGTGGCTCTGGCCGACGCTTCCGGCGAAACCGAATACGACCGGGTCTCCTGGCTTACGCCGGCAGCACTCATCGTTGGCAGCGAGGCGTTCGGGCCGTCGTGCCCCGCCCGCCGGTGTGCAACGACGCGGGTGGCCATCCCTCTAGCGGGCGGAGTGGAAAGCCTCAATGCCGGCGTGGCAGGGTCATTGCTACTATTTGAGGCAGCACGTCAGCGTCGCGCGAACGATGCATTGGAATAGTCCTCGCGTCGCTGAGATTTGGCATCAGTGCGGGCTTTTGGAGTATGCTGACGCAGCGTTGATAGCTATGTTGAACGTAGATCCGTGATCACGCGATCCTGAGGTTCACTTGAGAGAACACTTGGGTAGAGGAGACATACCGTGCGCAAGCAAGATCTGGTTCGTGCCGTCGCCGAAGTGACTCAGCAGAATGAAGGTTCAAGCTCGAAGGCTGTGAACGCTGTCTTCTCGGCCATCGAGGACGCGTTGTCCAGTGGCGATGAGGTAACGATCAGTGGGTTCGGCTCCTTCAAGGTCGTCGAGCGTGCCGCTCGGCAGGGTCGTAATCCGCAAACCGGCGAGGAGATGACGATCAAGGCCCGCAAGAGCCCGGTCTTCCGTCCAGGAACGCAGCTTAAGCGCGCTGTCGAGTAGACCCGCCAATTCGTGCAGCTCCATGAGGCCCGGATCGATTATCGATCCGGGCCTCATTCGTTCCGAAGTACGGGCACTATGTGGTCGCATGCGCCTCTGGCACGGCCTCACGAGTTGCGGCGACTCGTCGGTAGATTCCGCCCGAGAGATCGTGTTCTACAGCTCGCTTGCAGACTCCTACGGCGTTTTCGAACGCCAGTTCGCTTGATCGACCGTGACAGATGACGACGGTGCCATCGACCCCGAGAAGCGGAGCGCCTCCGATCGCCGCGTAATCCAGCTTGCCAGCAACCTGGCGGAGGGCCGGCTTGAGCATGCGCGCTGCCAGTTTCCTGGGAAGGGTGGAGGTGATTTCCTCGCGCACAAGGTGCATTAGCATGGAGGCGGTGCCCTCGATCGTCTTCAGGACGACATTGCCCGTGAAGCCATCCATCACGAAGACATCGACAGTGCCAGAGGCGATGTCCTTGCCCTCGACATTACCAACAAAATTGAGCCCTTCAGTGGCCCTCAGGAGGGGATGAGCCTGCTGCACAAGAGCGTTGCCCTTGCTGGCTTCCTCGCCGTTGCTCACAAGGCCGATGGTCGGGTTTGGGACACCCATCACCGCCTGCGCATAGACCTGGCCCATCACGGCGAACTGCACCATGTTGATCGGCTTTGGGTCTGTCACGGCCCCGAGATCAACAATCAGCGAATATGTGCCTTTGGCGTTCGGGATGCCCGAGGTGATAGCCGGTCTATCAATACCCTTGATCCGGCCAAGGATCATCAGCGAGGCCGCCATGACGGCGCCGCTGTTACCCGCAGAAAGCATGGCGTCGGCCCGGCTCTCCTTAAGGAAGTGCAGGGCAACATTGATCGAACTGTCCGTCTTGCGGCGGACCGCCTGGACAGGGTGATCGTCCATGTCGATGGTTTGGGTGGCGTCTACAACCTCAACATCGATTCCCGACGTATTGTGCCCGGCAAGGCTATTCTCCAACTCCTGCTTCCGTCCGACGAGGAGCAGGGAAAGGCCGTGGCGCCGGGCTCCTGCAAGTACCCCCGGCACCACCACGGACGGTCCGTGATCGCCTCCCATCGCGTCGATCGCGATACGCATGCTTATCCCCTTGCCCGAGAGATGCTGGTGATAGAACCGTCACCCCTCATATACGCGCCTCAGGCTTCCACTATACGTCGAGGTTCTGGACCTCGCGGGCGTGAGTCTGGATAAACTTCTTGCGTGGCGGCACGGCCGCTCCCATCAACATATCGAACGTCTCATCGGCGAGGACACCGTCGTCGATCGTTACCTGCATTAGCGTCCGGTGGGCGGGGTCCATCGTCGTGTCCCAGAGTTGCTCCGGGTTCATCTCGCCGAGACCCTTGTAGCGCTGAACATCCACCTTGTCGCCCTGATCCTCACGCTCGCGGATGAGCTTGTCGAGTTCAGAGTCGCTGTAGACCCACTGCTCCTTCTTTCCCGTTCGCAGCTTGTAGAGCGGCGGCTGCGCAATGTAGACGTAGCCTTCGGCGATTAGTGGCTCGAGATGACGGTAGAAGAACGTCAGCAACAACGTACGAATGTGTGCACCGTCGACATCGGCATCAGTCATGATGATGATGCGCTGATAGCGAAGCTTCGAGATATCGAATTGCTCGCCGATCGATGTGCCCAGCGCCGTAACCAGCGTCCGAATTTCGTTGTTTTGCAACATTTTGTCGAGACGTGCCTTCTCGACGTTCAGGATCTTGCCGCGTAGCGGCAGGATCGCCTGGAAGCGACGGTCACGTCCCTGCTTGGCCGATCCACCGGCTGAATCACCCTCAACTATGTAAATTTCAGACTTGGAGGGATCCCGTTCCGAGCAATCCGCCAGTTTGCCGGGTAGTGAGAAGGTATCCAGCCCCCCCTTGCGCTGCACCAGCTCGCGAGCCTTGCGAGCCGCCTCCCGGGCCCTCGCCGCCGTGAGACATTTCTCGATAATGCGGCGCGCTATCTGGGGATTCTCCTCCAGATAGGCGCCAAGCGCGTCATTGACGACGGACTGGACGGCGCCCGCCATTTCCGGGCTTCCCAGCTTGCCCTTCGTCTGCCCCTCGAACTGCGGATCTTCCAGCTTCACGGAAACGATGGCGGTCAGGCCTTCACGGACATCGTCGCCGGAGAGGGACTCGTCACCCTTGATGAAGCCATTCTTCTTGGCATAGTCGTTAATCGTGCGGGTAAGGGCCGACTTGAACCCGGAGAGATGTGTGCCACCGTCCGCAGTATGGATATTGTTGACGTATGTCTGTGTGAGCTCGCCGAAGGAGTCGTTGTACTGCATGGCCACTTCGACCATGCCGGCTGCAGTCTCCCGTTCCACGTAAAACGGCTTGTCGTTGACCGTGGCCCGGTTGCGGTTCAGGTGGCGAACATACGAAACGATGCCCCCCTCGAAGTAGAAGGACATTTCGCGGTCTGTTCGCTCATCGACGATCGTCAGCTTCAGACCGCGGGTGAGGTACGCCCATTCCCGGAACCACTGCTCAAGGACGTCGTAACTGTAATCGTGACCGGCCTTGAAAATATCGACGTCGGCCTTGAACCGTGTGGTGGTACCGTGATCCGACTTGCGAGACTTGCCAACCACCGCGACTGGTCCTAACGGCTTGCCGCGTGAGTACTCCTGCCGGTAGAGGTTGGTATCCCCTTCCTTACGAACCTCAACGGACATCCACTCCGAGAGAGCGTTCACCACTGAGGCGCCGACGCCATGGAGGCCGCCGGAAACCTTGTATCCGCCACCACCGAACTTGCCGCCCGCGTGGAGGATCGTCATGATGACTTCGAGCGCCGACTTCTTGTACTTCGCGTGTGTATCGATCGGGATACCCCGCCCGTTGTCGACGACGGTTACAACATCATCTGCACCCAGAGTGCAGATGATGTGATCGCAATGGCCTGCCAGAGCCTCATCGACTGAGTTGTCCATGATCTCGCGAACCAGGTGGTGCAGTCCACGCTGGTCGGTGCTGCCAATGTACATGCCGGGTCGCTTACGGACTGCCTCGAGGCCTTCGAGAACCTGGATCTGATCTGCGCCATAGGCGCTCTTGTTCTTTTCGGGGGCTATGGCCATGGAAATGGTTCCTTTCCTGGAGAACTCCCTAGCGGGAGTTCCAGTGGTTTTTGGCCGGCGCGCCATTCGCTCGTTGCGCGGCCCTGTTAAGGCGAAAACGATCTGAATAAAACAACATGCCCGCGATCGTCAGACCGGTTCCGAGAAAGGCGTTGATGACGATCGCAACTGCTAGTCCGGGCGCCGAATCAACCAGCGTCGGCCAGATATGAAGCACGCCGAGTGACAGCAAGAGTGCGGCAAGGGCGAAACGTGACGTATGGGCAAAATAGGTTCGACCAACCGCCATACTCGCGGTAAAGGCTCGGACCGGGCCAACCTGGTGGAGAAGCATGGCATCGACCATGCAAAGCGTGTAAATACTGATCATTCCTCCAAAAACCAACAGCGCCATGGTGATCACAAACACGAGGTTGAATCCAAGTACTAGAAACACCAGCGACGCAATGAAGAGCGGAATCAGTGCAGCGACGGCGACACAGGCCAACAACAGCAAATATGCAAGAAAATGGAGCCACGCCGTGCCCACCTCACGTAGGAAACCAGGCGCCGTATCACCACGAACGGCCCGTGCCAGGGGCACCCTGTAGAGCGCCAGCAGGAGACTCCCGCCAATGAGGCATACCGCTCCCACCAAAGCGACCGCCCCAACGGAGCCGGGTGTCCAGACGCCAGCTAAGCCTGATCCCCAGGATCCGTACACAGCGTCACGGTCCATGCCAAAACCGATGTCCGGTGCAAGCACCATGACCAGAAAGTCGAGAAACGAGTCAAGCGGGACGCCACTGAAGATCGACGGGAGAAACAGGCTCAGTACATCGCTCACGAGTACTCGCTCGCCGATGAGTCTCAAGTTCTGAGCGGCCAATTGCGAATCAGCGGCGCTCGTTGTCTCGATAAAGTGGGCGAGGCTTTCTGCCAGCGGTTTCAGCGAAACCTGGAGGATCAGCCACAACACAAGGTCAATTACGAGGGGAAGGACCATGAGCTGAGGGCGTTCAAGGACGATCGAAAGCCCGTCCGCGATTGTGTCCAGTACACCACCTGCGCGACCCGGCTCAGTGCGGCGTGCCGGGTCGCGGGAGTTGCGAGCAAAGCCGGACCTCATGAGAGGCCCAGCTTGTCGAGCCCGGCTTCTCCGTATCCCAAATGATGGCCAAGCTCATGCAACACGGTGATTCGGATTTCCTCTTCGAGTTCCCGGCGGTTGGAGCACGTCCGCTCAAGCGGTCCAGCAAAAATAGTGATTCGGTCCGGCATCACCAAGGTGTGGCCAGAAGAGCGCTCAGTTTTCGGTATTCCCTGGTAAAGCCCAAAGAGATCGTCACCGTCGCCGAGGTCCGATTCCAGACGCTGCTCCGCGCTGGGTTCGTCCTGGACAACGATTGCAACATCATCGAAAAGACTTTGAACGTTTTCGGGCAGCGCGCCCACGACGCGCTGAACCAGGAGGTGAAATCGAAGATGGCGAGCGCGCCTCGCCGTCAGGTGCGCGTTCCGGATCATACTCCGATTTTACCAGAATAAAGGGGGTTTTCCCACTCGGGGCATGGCGGAAAAGGGGCGTACGGACGCCCGTTTAGTGAATGTGGGCGCTACTCTCGCGAGCCTCGGTTCATCGTCTCTACGAGGATATCCCGGGCGATTGCGACGGCGCTGTTTAGCTCGCCGTACCCACCTTCGAGGACCACGGCGACCGCGTACCGCGGCTCAGGGGCGCCGATGAATCCGATGAAGAGGGAATGCGCCTCGCCGCCTCCGATCTCGGCCGTGCCGGTCTTGCCACCGATCACGTAGCCGTCAACAAGGGCGTTTTGAATGGAGCCATTCTCTACTGCATTGACCATCATGCTCTCGACTTGTTGAGCGGTCCCAGATGAAACTGGTGTTTTCCAGACGGAGGGCGATGTCCTTTGGGTCATGTTGCCTTCGGGGTCAGTCACAGAATGGACAAGATACGGCTCCATCATCCTTCCATCGTTCGCCCACATTGCGGCGATCATGGCGAGATGAAGGGGCGTCGTCTGGATTTGGCCTTGACCGAAGCCGGTGTCCGCTACCATGTTCTTGTCAGAAAGCACCTCTCGGTCATCGGCGAGCTGGCCCTCGGCGACGGGTATGTCGTAGGGAATTTCTTCTCCAAATCCGAATTTTTCCGCATATTGCCAGAATGTCTCCCCTCCAACCTCCATACCGATCTGGGCAAAGACGACGTTCAACGACCATGCAATGCCTTCACTCAGCGTCCACTGGTCGCGGGTTTCGTCGGGGCGGTTGTATTCAGGGAGGATACGACCGTCGATATTGATCTGCCCGTCATCCTGGTAGACGGAATCCGGCTCGGCATAGCCTTCCTCGATGGCGATGCCTGCAGTCACCGTCTTGAACGTCGATCCCGGGGTATAGAGCCCGATGTTCGCGCGGGTGACGAGTGAAGCCTGCGGATCGTTGAGCAGCATATTCCAGTAGTTGGAAGCATCCGCTTCATCTCTCCTCGCAAAAAGTACGTTCGGGTCGTAGGTCGGGTTGCTGGCAAGGACGAGCGTTTCACCCGTCTGGACGTCCAGAACGACTACCGCGCCCATGCTGTCGCCCAGCATGTTCATCGCGCTGTTCTGGAGTTCGGTATCGAGAGTGAGATGAAGATCGGCACCAGTTTGTGGCATCCCGAGGAGGTCGCGGATGGTTCGCTCAATGGAATTGTTCCCTGCCTGTCCGGACAGCTCCTGTTCGTAGGTCGCCTCAAGTCCTGTTGCCCCGAACATCAGAGGGCTGTAATAACCCACGACCGGGTATGCCGAAGGCACGGGCCATGTGCGATAGAAGACCTCGCCCTCTTGCACCGTGTCGGCCAGGAGGACACCGTTGCGGTCAAAGATCCTGCCGCGCGCGTTCTGCAACTTGGACGATGTCAACCTGGGATTGGAGATGACCTCACCGCTCGGATCGACTGCTGTTCTGTAGTAGATGTCGTCACGGGAGACCACCTGGACGCGGACAAGTTGCGCGGAGATGATCATGAAGACGGTGGTAAGGACCAGTGCAGTACGGACGACGGTGTGATTGAAGGTGGGTAGTGAAGCGGGTAAGGGAATTCGTGTCCCGATGAGCAGCAAGACCCACGCGACGAAGAGCATTCCCAACCATCGTCCATCTGAGAGGTCATCGCCCGTGAAGAGACCCCAGCCGATGAGGCCAAGAGACACGAGAACGCAGATGGACCTGATGACGCTGTACAAGGGATCCTCCAGGATCATGCGCGACGTGGAAGGCTCGACATGTAGAGAATGAGGCCGACCACGCCAAGATTCGTGATGAGGGAGCTGCCACCGTAGGAAACGAAGGGCAGGGTAATGCCAGTTAGCGGAATCAGCCGGGTGACGCCACCGATGATGATGATCGTCTGTATAGCCAGGCTGGTCGCCAAACCGGCAACACAGAGTTGGACAAAGCCGTCTTCCACCCGGAGTGCAATCGCGTAGCTTCGCATCACAAATGCGAAATAGAGGGCAATAAGCGCCAGCGTGCCCAACAAACCCAATTCCTCTCCGATGGCTGAGAGGATGTAGTCGGTTTGGACCTGGGAGATAAACGTTGGGTACCCCTGCCCGAACCCGGTGCCAAAAAGTCCGCCTGATGCGAGAGCGTAGTCGCTCTGCACGGGCTGGTAGCCGAACCCATATGGATCCCAGAAGGGATCGAGCCAGTTGTTTACCCGGATCTCGATGCGGGAGAACGTGGTCCACGCGATCCAGCATGCACCCGCAAATGTCGCAAGCCCGACCCCTACATAGACAAGGCGACCGCTCGCGATGTAGAGCATCGCCAGGAAGACACCGAAGAAGAGTAGCGCAGGACCGAGATCGTTCAGAGCTACCAGCGTCAGCAGTGATGCACCCCACATGATGCCCATGGGAACAAGGTAGGGTATAGGGGGGAGCTGGAGACGCCCGACTCGCCAACTCGAGCCGATCAGATCCCGCTTTTCGTCAAGGTAAGCGGCGAGAAAGATCACCAGGGTGACCTTCGATATCTCGGAGGGTTGGATCTGGATGGGACCAAAGTCGATCCAGAGCCTTGCGCCGCCCACCTCGGTGCCGATGAAAAAGGTGGCGATCTGGAGCGCCAGGGTCAGCAGGAGCCACGTGTACTTGTAGCGCCTCAACCAGCTGTAGACCTTCAGCGGACCGGACAACATTACCACGAGCCACATACCGACGAGGCCCACTGCCAGGTACATCAAGTGGCGTTGCGCCAGGAATCCGTAGTTCTCGTCGATTGCGACAAGGTCTGGTTGGAGACGCTGGATCATCAGCATCCCGATGATCGCAAGCGTTGCAGTGATCGGGAAGAGTACCTGGTCGCCGCGGAAGCCACGTATACCGAATGTGATGCTTATCGCGATGAGAGCACCGGCGGCCGCGAGGCTGACCCAAATGTCACCCCAACTCCAGTCGACCGTTCCCCGGCCGACAAGAAAGATCGTCAGCATGCCAACAATAGCAAGAGCACCCGGAATCAGCAGGAGATTAAATTCGGTGATTCGGAAGGTGGGGCGATAACGCACGGCTGATCGTGGACTCGGGTTACGCCACGCCGCCAAGCAGGACGGAGAGTCGTTCGCGGATTTCGGGGGTGATGCGGTCGGGGTGGGTGGTGATCGCCGCACGGGTTGCATTGGCACAGCCATGCTCACAAGGGGGCAATCCTGCCCGTGCAACGGAACGAACCACCCTACGCCCGGTCTCGGTATTCTCCTTGAGGACCCGGTGGATCATCTCCAGCGAGACGTCTTCCTCGGAATCGTGCCAAACGTCGTAATCCGTCACCATGGCAACAGCACCGTAACAGAGCCCTGCTTCGCGCGCGAGCCGCGCCTCCGGCATCGCTGTCATGCCGATGATGTCGGCTCCCCACTGGCGGTAAAGCGCGGACTCGGCACGCGTTGAGAACTGAGGTCCTTCAATGCAAATATAGGTTCCTCCCTCATGAACCTGCTCCTGTGCGTCACGGGTATGAGCCAGAATAGATCGGCGGAACGAGAGGCAGTAGGGATCTGCAAGGCCGACATGGGCGACAATCCCCATGTCGAAAAAGGTGCGCTCGCGTTGCACTGTGCGGTCGATAATCTGATCGGGGATGACTGCGGTCCTTGGCGGCAGATGCTCCCTGAGGCTCCCGACAGCATTGACGCTGAGTAGATGCGTCACGCCCAACGTCTTCATGGCATAGATGTTCGCGCGAAACGGAATGTCAGACGGGTTGATGTGGTGACCATGCCCGTGACGCGCTAGGAACACCAGTTCGGTGTCCCCGAGAACGCCTTTGATGAACGGCGCGCTTGGCGGCCCAAATGGTGTTTCAATTGGAATTTCAACAACGCCCTCGAGATCAGGGAGGTCGTAAAGTCCGGTTCCGCCAATGACGCCGAGCATGGGTTCTCCTTGTGAATACGGAATCAAATGCAAACGAGGACAAGAAGCAGTTCGTCCGGACGGCGCCGTGTACCCGTCACCGTATCATGGTACATTCCGGGCTACAGGTGGCACCATCAGGGGGGATCCACCATGGCCAATGTGGGACCGCACGCTGGCATGGTATACTCCTGCCGGTAAGCGCCATCGCCACGGGCGTTTTTCACATCTTTCGCTTACAGAGACGGTCGATTGACGACCCGAGGAGACTACGCGCGCATGGCGTTGCAACACGAGCAGAAGCAGGACATTATCGAGAGCACGCGTCTCCATGAGGCCGACACCGGATCACCGGAGGTTCAGATCGCGATCCTGACGGAGCGCATCAATGGACTTACTCAACACTTGCGAGAACATCGGCAGGACAATCACTCCCGCCGTGGTCTGCTCAAGCTGGTTGGCCGACGCCGCCGGCTCCTGGCGTACCTCAGCTCAAATGACATTGAGCGCTACCGCGCGACGATTGCTCGCCACGGTCTGCGCAGGTAATATCTGGCCGACGTATGCAAACCCGTCTCCAATCTCGACACATTCCGGTTTGCACACGTGGTGATGACTTTGTGGAAGGGCCCGGGACCGTATGGTCCTGGGCTTTTACATTGATTGCGGTAAGGAGGAGCCTGACAACGACAAGTGATGCCTGCCCGACGGGGACGGAGAATGGGGCATTGGAGTGATCCGAGGGCGAACGATCGTCGGCTCACTCCAGTTCCTCGATTCTTCACCCGAACGGGCGCAGAGTACGAATGTCGCCACGATGCACGCCGAAATGGCCGTCGCGTGGCCACCAAAGATGGAGTAGATACACCTATGATTCCGGAAGCAGTACAGGAAAAAATTAAGAGGTTCTCGACGGAGCTCAACGGACGTGAGCTGTCGCTGGAGACGGGACGACTTGCGGGGCTCGCTATGGGTGCCGTTGTAGTTCGCTATGGCGACTCCATGGTCCTCAGCACGGTTGTCGGCGAGCGGGATCAGAAGGAAGATCTCCCGTTCTTTCCTCTCACGGTCGACTACGAAGAGCGGATGTTCGCGGCCGGCAAGATCCCGGGCGGCTTTCCCAAGCGTGAGGGTCGACCGACGGAAGCAGCAGTCCTGGCGGCCCGCCTGACGGACCGCCCCATCCGTCCGCTCTTCCCGAAGGGGTATAAGGCCGAAGTCCAGATCATGACCACGGTCCTCTCGGCGGACCAGCAGAATGACACGGACATCCTGTCAGTTATTGGAGCATCTGCAGCACTGGCAATTTCTCCGATTCCCTGGGATGGCCCAGTGGGAGCGATCCGGATGGGGTACCAGAACGGCGGGTTCATCGTCAACCCTACGTTCTCCCAGCGCGATGAGAGCGACCTGGACATGGTTGTCGCCGGCACCCATGACGCCATTATGATGGTTGAGGGCGAGGCACTGGAGATTCCTGAGGACAGGATGGTCGAGGCAATCGAGATTGCGCATGAGAACATCCGCAAGGTCGTGAATCTCCAGAACCGGCTTGTAGAGGCAGTCGGGCACGAGAAGTGGCCCTTCACCCCGCCACAGCGAGACCAAGAGCTTTTCTCAGCATTGCGGTCCTTCCTCGGCACCCGACTTCGAGATGCGGTCCGCAACCCTGACAAAGTCGTGCGGCTCGAGGCAACTGGCGGCCTCCAGAAGGAAGCCATTGGTGCCCTGGCGGGCAATCATGATAGTCAGGACCCACAGTTTCGTGCGGGGGATGTCAGCGATGCGTACGAAGCATTGCTGAAAGAAGAGGTTCGTTCCGGCATCCTGGAAGAGGGGATTCGTCCAGACGGCCGTTCCAACTCAGAGGTTCGTCCCATCTGGAGTGAAGTGGGATACCTGCCACGCGCCCACGGCTCCGCCGTTTTCACCCGCGGTCAAACCCAGGTCGTGACCGTTGCCGCTCTCGGCTCCGCAGCGGAGGAACAGCGGCTGGATTCAATCACCCCTGCGACCAGCAAGCGCTACATCCATCATTACAACTTCCCTCCTTACAGCGTAGGTGAGGTCCGCAGGCTCCGAGGGGCCAGTCGTCGGGATATCGGTCACGGTGCCCTTGCCGAGCGGGCCCTGGTCAACATGGTGCCCGACGCTGAGGCGTTCCCGTACACCATTCGACTGGTTTCTGAAGTCGTCAGCTCCAATGGCTCGACATCCATGGCCAGTGTCTGCGGCTCCACCATGGCGCTTATGGACGCGGGAGTCCCGATCAAGGCTCCAGTTGCTGGTGTGGCGATGGGTCTCGTGACGGACGCTGAGACAGGCCGATTCGCGGTCCTGACCGATATCCAGGGTATGGAAGACGCGCTCGGAGACATGGATTTCAAGGTTGCGGGTACCCGGGATGGGGTGACCGCCATCCAGATGGATATCAAAGTCAAGGGAATCACGACCGAGATCATGCGACAGGCACTCAACCAGGCGCACGAGGGACGTCAGTTCATTCTCGCTAAGATGCTGGAGACGATTTCAGAACCACGGGCCGAGCTCTCCCGTTTCGCGCCACAGGTCGTCCAGATCAAGATCAACCCAGAGAAGATCGGGAAGATTATTGGACCGGGCGGCTCGATGATCCGGCAAATCCAGGAAGAAACCGGCACGAAGATCAATGTTGAGGACGATGGATCTGTTTCGATCTCATCCTCTGATCCGGATGGCTCCGAGGCGGCAAAGAAAAAGATTCAGGAACTCACCAATGATCCGCCGGAAATTAAGCTGGACCGGGGCGATCTCTACACCGGTAAGGTCGTGAGCGTCATGCCATATGGAGCTTTTGTGGAGTTGGTCCCCGGCCGTGATGGTCTGGTTCATATCTCAGAGCTGTCAGAGGACCCATCCATTCGGGTAGAGCGTGTAGAGGACGTGGTGAACCTGGGTGATGAGGTCACCGTGATGGTGACCGACATTGCTCCAAATGGCAAGGTCAGCCTCTCCCGGCGCGCCGCGTTGACCGGTGAAATGCCGGAGCCGAAGCAGGATCGCGGGCCGCGGGGTCCGCGAGGTCCTCGCGATGACCGCGGACCCCGCGACAATGGCGGATTCCGTGGAGACCGGGATCGAGGCCCACGTCGACCTCGCGACTAGCTAAAGCCACACCGCGCAGGAGCAACGGAAGAACCCCTCGTCGATTGACGAGGGGTTCTTCATTCTGGTTTCGCCACTGACATTTAGCGTGTGGCGTGGCTCAAGTTTGTGGTCCCTAACGGCACGAGCAGCTGTCAGCGTGCGGCTTCCGTTGCTTGTTCGGAAACTTGTGTCGCCAGATCGTTGAACCATTGCGAACCGGTGTCGGTTGCACTGATGAAAAACATGAACCCGCAGCAGAGAAGCACAAGGATCGCCAGAATCGCGATGAGGATCCACAGCCACTTCCGCCGCTTACGATCGGGGGGTGGCCCCAGATCGGACATCTTCCAGTCGTCGTCGACTGGTTCGCGAACTCGCTGCGATTCCCAGTCACTCGTGGTCCGCGCGAAACTGGGAGTCACGGGCGGCGGTATGGTCCCGCGTACAGATGTCGTCTCCGACCTCTCTAGCTCTCCAGTGGCCTCTGTGTCGGAGCCTTCATCGTGGTTCCGTTGGGATTCAAGTGGAGACGAGACGGGGGTGAGGCGTGTTCCGCAGTTGGAGCAAAATCGATCGTCCTCGCTATTCTCGTGTCCGCAATTCGGACAGGTAATCGAATCCATGTTCTCTTTCAATTATTCACCCAGGCGTGGGTCAAGCGCGTCGCGGAGGCCGTTGCCCAAGAGATTGATCGCCAAGGCGCTGATAAAGATCATGAACCCGGGGAAAAATGCGAATGTCCAGGACTGCGTGAAGTAGCTGCGGGAATCGTCGAGCATGTTGCCCCACGACGGGTTGGGGATGCCGACACCGAATCCGAGGTAGCTGAGTGCTGCTTCGTAGAGAATGAGGCTTGGGAGCGACAGCGACGCCCAGACGAGAACGATGGGGATCACGTTCGGAAAAATATGACGGGTTATGATCTGGCGATTACTTGCACCGGTTACTCGGGCAGCGTCGACATAGTCGCGGTTCTTGAGCGATAAGACTTCACCGCGAATCAGCCGGGAAACGCCCGTCCAACCCAATGCTGCAATGACGAATGAAAGTCCGATAGGGCCGGGCCGGAACCAGACGGAGAGCAGCAGGAGGAGTGTGATGCCAGGAATAGACAGGATCACGTCCACCAGTCGCATGAGCACGCTATCGATCGCGCCTCCGAAAAACCCAGCCACGGAGCCGACGGTCATGCCTATAGCCAGGGAGAAGATCAGAGAAAGGCTGGCGACGGTCATGGAGATCCGACCACCGTAGGCTAGGCGAGTCAGAATGTCTCTGCCATTGTTGTCTGTACCTAAAATGTTTTCGCCATTCTCGAAAGGTCCGACCAGAACCGCCGCGTAGTTGCCGGTCATATAATCCAGACCAGTAAGTCGGGCGATAACGGGGGCGCCAAACGAGAAGATAACGATAATTATCGTGACGACAAGTGCGATCATCGAGAGGGTATCTTTGCGCAATTTGCGCCAAGCGCGTGCATAGAACCCGGGCGATTCCTTTAGGACGTTTCGCTTCTCGGAGCCCAAGCCACCGGTGCGCCCGGCCGGTTGTTCCGGAGCGGCCTCGTTGATTTCCTGCCCCGTTTGCGTGGATTGTTGTGACATCAGCAAAATCCTCTCGATACGGAAAATCGACGCTAGTCGTATCGGACTCGTGGGTCGAGCACACCGTAGAGAACGTCTGCAATAAGATTGCCCAACACCGTAAGAAACGCGAGCATCATAACGGTGGCCATGGCAACCGAATAGTCGTTTGACTGGAGCGCCTCAATTGTCACTTGGCCAATTCCTCGATAACCAAATACGTTCTCGACGATGAGAGCACCGCCGAAAAGGTTGGGGATATCCAGGCCGATCAGGGTAACCAACGGAAGCACTGCGTTTTTGAACGCATGTCGCTGGATAGTCACCCGTTTGGTTAACCCTTTCGCATCCGCAGTACGCATGTAGTCTTGCCGCACGACCTCCAGCATCTGTGAGCGAATGTATCGAGTCCAGCCAGCAACGCTGACCAACGCCAACGTCATCGCCGGCATCACCAAGTGAACGATGCGATCCCAGATGTCACCACCACCTCGAAGATCCTTGACCCCTGAGACAGGCATTGACGGTAAGCCCCATTGCTGGAACTTTACCGAGAAGAGGATAATCATCAACATGCCCAACCATATGCTCGGCATGGAGTAAAAGCCGGTGGCAAAGATGTTCGTTACGCGATCAAAGACGGAATTTCGCTTTACGGCCGACAGGACCCCCACAGGTATCGCGAATACAATCGAAATGAGTAGGGCGGCGAGACTGAGCACCAACGTATTGGGGAGCGCAGACTTTATGGTGGTCCAGACCGGAACATAGTTTCGAAAACTGATGCCGAGATCGCCCTGGAGAGCATTACCGAGCCAGATGAAATAGCGTTGATACCAAGGTGCATTCAGCCCAAGGTTTTCACGGATTCGTTCCAGGTCGGATGGCTTGATGTTCGGGTTGAATTCGAATTGGTCGGTGGGGCTCCCGGGCACGAGGTTGAGCAGCGCGAACACCATGAACGATACCCCGAGCAGTAGAGGAATCATGCCCAGCAGGCGCCGGATAATGTATCGCGTCATCGAATCAACCCCCGCGCGTAGTAATCAGGTAGGACGGATTGCTCGCTCGGAGTAGCGAGAACATTGCCGTAAAAAAGATGCCCCAAAACCGTTGTTCCATCTGGACCACGGCGTCATATGGGCAGATACACAGGCAGTAGCGGAGCCGTCCAGCAGTGGCTCCGCAAACATTGTACAGGGGGCGGTCCGCGGACCGCCCCGTGTTTCATCTCTACCCCCGGAGAATCTATGCCTGGTCGAGCCAGGCCCGAGTCAGCCACCAAACAGAGCTGTAGCCGTTGGGGAAGAAGTTATGTACGCGCGGTGCTGCACCGGAGATACTCTGCCGGAAGACGGTGATGCCCACGGCAGCATCGTCGTTCACGATGTTCGACATCTCGATCAGGATATCAATTCGCTTCTCGAGGTCGAGCTCGCGCTTTGATGCCTCAATGAGGGAGTCGTACTCCTCGTTGCAGTAGCGCATGTTGTTGAAACCGGCGGGCGGAGTTGCATCGCAGGCAAACATGATATCCTGCGTGCCATCGATGTCCCAGTTGAACCCCAGCACCGCCATCTGGTAGTTCCCCGCGTCGGTCACCTCCAGCAGGGTCGGGAAGGGGATGGCCGATGGTATCATCTCGATGCCCACCTCGCGCCATGCCTGCTGCATGTAGGGGATCTGCTGTTCATACGTCGCGACGCCCTCAGAATAGAGAGTCTCGAAGGAAAGACGCTGACCGTCCTTCTCGCGAATGCCATCACCGCCCATTGCCCAGCCGGCCTCGTCAAGGAGGGCGGCGGCCTTCTCCGGGTCGTACGTATAGACGGTATTGATTCGATCCGGAGCATATGCAATCGAGAGCACCGGCTGGGTACCATCGGCACGGATTGCGAACCCGTTGTAAACCGTTTCGGCGATCAGATCGCGATCGAGCGCGTACTGAAGCGCTTGGCGAACCTTGACATCGGTGAAGGGGAGGCCCTTATCCTCAGCCTGATTCGTGTAGTAGTAGTTGAAGGAAGTGGTGTCGTAGTTGAGGATCTGAAGCTCAGGGTTGGATTCGCGCAGCGGGGTGGCCTGGGTGAACGGAATCTCCGTCAAATCAGTAGCGCCCGTCTGCAATGCGGCTAACGCCGAGGCGGGATCGGCCAGCACCTGGTAGGTGTAGGTGTCAAACACAGGCACTTCATCCTGGTCCCAGTAGTCCGCGTTCTTCTCGAGGGTGACGTGGTCACCCAATAGCCACTCGACGAACTTAAAGGGACCAGTGCCGACGACCCGAGATGGATCCTGACCGGTGGACCCGGGATCTGCCGGCCACTCAGCCGCGGGAACACCCTCCCAGATGTGCTTGGGCATGATGCCGAACTGACCAAGCGCGTCGCTGAGGAAGACGGCGACCGGTTCAATGGCGACGAACCTGACGGTGTAATCGTCGATCTTCTCGTAGGA
>JAUJLY010000001.1:0-4806 GCA_030447145.1 Thermomicrobiales bacterium | reverse complement strand
ATGGAGACGGAGGAAATCACCTCGCCTGTGCCGCCCACGGGACTCGCGGCCGGGCTAGCTATTGGAGTACCCTGGATCGGCGTGGACTCCTGCGCCAGGACATTGGTCGCCATCATACCTGCCGCGGCCGCTGAGACGCCGAGCGCAGTAGCGCGCCGCATAAATCCGCGGCGGCTGAGATCGCCGCTTTGCAGTTGCGTGACCAGATTGTCGATTTCCATACGGTTCATTCGAGTGACCCCCTGTTATAGAGCTGACATTACCAACTCTGGTAATACTTTCGAAGTCTCTGCTACGAGACCGCTATAAGCCTGACCAAATATGATTTGCAGGTTGAGATCGCTTCTGAATCCGGAGGTGTGACGTTGCAACGAGCTGTCACACTCTTCTAGCGATGAGGTGGTCAAGAGTCGTCTGCTATGATCTTGGCCAGAACATTCAGCTCTATCTCGTTCCAGCCGACTCGTATCCCCGCGCCCTAGAACGAATTATTGACATCGCCTCAACCTGCGACTCAATGATAGGTATTTCGGACAAGGTATGCAACTTTTGGCCGCTAGAAACCCTCCGAAGACTCGCGGGTCCGCTCATGGGACTTAGGCATAGTTCAAGGGCCCATCGGATCTCGTGTAGCACGGCAGGCACCCAGACAATCAATAACTAAACACGTGATGCGGTTCGATGAATAGTAGAAGGGACGATCCGAAGATCGCCCCTCTTGTCTCTGCGGCAACTCTTGAACGCTATGCCTGGTCGAGCCAGGCCCGCGTCACCCACCAAACCGTGTCATAGCCATTCGGGAAGAAGTTATGCACGCGCGGCGATGCTCCGACAATATCCTTGAGGAAAACGGTGATGCCGACGGCAGCGTCGTCATTCGCAATGTTCGACATCTCGATGAGGATGTCTTTTCGCTTCTCGACATCCAGCTCCGTCTTGGACGGTTGAACGAGAGCGTCGTATTCCTCGTTACAATACCGTTGAAGGTTGAAGCCAGCCGGCGGCGTCATGTCGCACGCGAACATGATGTCCTGACCGCCATCAGGGTCCCAGCCAAAGCCCAAGAGCGACATTTGGTAATTACCAGTTTGATCATCCTCGAGTAGGGTGGGGAACGGGATAACCACTGGGACCATTTCGACGCCGACCTCGCGCCAGGCCTGCTGCATGTATGGCACCTGAATTTCGTATGGTGCATAGCCCTCCGAGTAGGTCATCTCGAAGGTGAGGCGCTGCCCGTCCTTCGCGCGGATGCCATCACCGCCCATTGCCCAGCCTGCCTCGTCCAGGAGAGCACCAGCCGTTTCCGGGTCGTAGGTGTAGATGGTGTTGATCCGCTCAGGGGCGTAGGCGATCGACAACACCGGCTGCGTGCCATCGGCCCGTATGGCAAAGCCCTCGAAGACGGTCTCGGCAATCAGGTCCCGATCGAGCGCATACTGGAGCGCCTGACGCACCCTGACATCTGTGAACACGAGTCCTTTCGCTGGGTCCTGGTTAGTAATGTAGTAATTGAAGTCACTTGTGTCATAGTCGACAACCTGGAGCTCCGGATTGGACTCGCGCAACGGATTAGCTTGTGTGAACGGCAACTCCGGGTACACGTCCGTTGCACCCGTTTGTAGGGCGGCGATTACGGAGGCCGGGTCGGCAATTACATTGAGGGTGAAGGTGTCGATCACCGGGGTGAACTTCGGGTTCCAATACTCGGCGTTCTTCTCGAGCGTGACATGGTCGCCAATTACCCACTCGACGAACTTGAATGGACCGGTGCCCACCACCCGGGACGGGTCCTGCCCGTTGGTGCCAGGATCGGTCGGCCAGTCGGCCGCTGGAACACCCTCCCAAATATGCTTCGGCATGATGCCGAACTGACCGAGCGCTTCGCTCGGGAAGATCGCGCTCGGGGCGAGGGCGATGAACTTTACGGTGAGGTCGTCGACCTTCTCGTAAGACTCGAGGACTCCCTCGATTGTGCCCTTTCGTGGGCTCTGGCTGTCTTCGGCGAGTGCCATGTCAAAGGTGAAGATCACGTCGTCGGCGGTGAAGGGCTCGCCGTCGTGCCACGTCACACCCTCATGCAGCTTCACCGTATAGGTAATCCCGTCCTCGCCTATCTCCCACCAGTCCGCGAGACCGACCGGGACATCTCGACCGTTCACGACTGATGTTCCGACCAGCGGCTCGTAGATGAATCCAGCAATCCAGCCGGAATAAAGGTCCGAAACCAGGACGGTATTGAGCATTGAGATATCAGTCGTCAATGTCATGATCAACTGACCGCCCTCGCTCTGGGGCTCCTCGAAGGGGAAGAACTCCTCGATCTCGGCCTCGGCTTCCTCGCGGGTGATCGAGCGGATGACCTCGCCGGTACCCCCTACCGGGCTGGCGGCAGGGCTTGCCACTGGGCTGGCGGCATTTGTGAGATCCGGCGTTGCCACCACAGGGGACGGCGTGGCGTCCTGGGCGGCGACACTGCCTGCCAGCACACTGGCTGCACCGGCCGAAACGCCAAGCGCGGCGGCACGACGCATAAATCCGCGGCGGCTCAGGTTGCCGGCGCGGAACTGCTCAAGGAGATTATTGACGTCTGATCGATTCATTGAGACCCCCAATTGAAAACGCTACAACCATCACATTGATGGCACATACGAGTCCTTGCACGGACTCCTCAAACCTCTGACGGCGGATTCCACCGGCTTCCTGGATCAGCAGCAACGTGCGGTTCCAAATACATACTCGGCCTCGCCGCCCGAGAATCGGTTGGTGCAATCATCGTTGGCTGCGGAGTAATGATAGATAGCGGCGGCCCGTGGTGCAAATCCACTTCTCCACAAAAATCCTCGACGGTCAAGTGCTATTCGTGAGGTGATTCCAATCTGCTTCTCAGGATGTTGTCGGGCAGCCTGGTTTTCGCGACAAATACCAGTTCCCGGTTGTTCCTGAGGATCTTTCGATCACCCATCTAACACGCGGACATAATGCTGCACCGAGAGGGGTAGGAGCTGTGCTGCCTGTCGATGAAGCAAGCGTGTGCTGTCTTTCTTCCCAAGCTCTATTCTCCGGGATATTGGAAGCGCTGGGGCATTCTCAAGTCGTCTCCATCGTGGCAAGATATTCCCCATATGAATTGGAAGACTTCCTGGCTTGGTATCGAATTGGTGTGACTCGGTGTGCCAGCCAATGTCTTGTTACAGGGTCTCTGACTCCTTGTATCCCTGGTGATCTCGTGCGCTCTTCGGGACGCAGATGTGTGACTGACGGCGTTGCCGACCCATATACGGGGAAAGAGCATCATGCCGAGCGATCGGTGCATCAACTGAAGAGGTAGCCACATTGACGACACCCTTGCGCATCTTTGCCTGCAGTGTGTTTCTCGCATTTCTTGCTGTCCTCGGCGTGGTGGTTCTGTTGGACCGGGCGGAAACGGTCACCGTCACGGTAAAGCCGATGCCCGAGGGCGCCATGCAGGTAGCGATCAGCGGCGCAGTTGCCCCACCCGGGATTGTGTCAGTTCCCCAAGGGGCGAGATTGAGCGAGGTGGCGGAAGCGGCAGGCGGATTTTCCGATACCGCTGATTTCTCGGAGCTGAATCTGTCGGGCAGGGTCGGCGACGGGGAGAGCATCACCATACCGTCCGTGGGCGAAGCCGCCGGAGCCGCCAATGACAGTCTTGCTTCTGAGAGCTCGGGTACGTCCGGCGGCTCAATGGACCCAGATACAGCGACCGCTCAGGAACTCGAGGAACTCCCGGGATCGGCGAGGTGCTTGCGCTACGAATCGTTGAGTACCGAACCACGAGCGACCCATTCTCAAGCGTCGAAGAATTGGCACGCATCGACGGGATTTCCGCCGGAACGGTCGAGGATTTGAAGCCATTGGTGACGGTCGGCAATGGCGGCTAATGGGATCCTCATCGGGCTCGGACTCCTTGCTGGTGTGGCGCTTGGTCCGCCCTCGCTGTTGGTGCTGGCCCCGTTCCTCCTTGTGGTTCAGGCGCTCCAGGGACAGGTCCGGGTCGCAAGTCTCGCGTTATTGTCGGCGTGTGTATTGATCGGGGCACTGCGAGGTTTACTTGTGACCGATCCCCCCTTGCGTGCCCATCTTGACGGAAGTAAAGCCGCGGTCGGAGTGGTGGAATCGATGCCTGTGGCCGGTGGGACGTACGAGCGCGCGTTAGTCCGGATTAACAAGCTGCAGCATGACGATGACACCTGGGCCGAAGCCTCAGGCACGGTCCTGTCTTACTTTCCCGAGAATGGCGGCGGAGTTAGCAAGGGTGACCAGGTAGTCGTCGTATGGGAAGCTTCACCCCTGAATCATCTCTCACCGGGATATGCGCACTTTGTCCGTAGTCTCCGCGCGTCCGGCTCCGCAACGGTATGGACGTATTCCGTGCAGCGTGAGGGACCAGCGTGGCTCCATGTGCTCTCTGACGTGAGGCGGCATATCTCCGACACTGTTGCTAAGGCCATTGAGGGAGATGCAGGGGCGCTTGCGGCAGGAATTGTCACCGGTGATGACTCCGGTCTTAGTGGGACCACCGAGGAAGCCTTTCGGAAGACGGGCACAGCTCCGATCACGGCGGTGAGCGGGCAGAATATCGCGTTGCTAGCGTCGTTTCTTTCACTCTGGTTCCGACCCGGCAGGCGGCGGGCGTGATCCTCGCTCCCTGGACGGGTCATCCCGTGGGGGGGGCTGTTTGGGGCCCGGGGCGGTCTCGGGGCGCCGGGCCACCCGGCGGCCGGGGTGGCGACGCGGTCGGTGGGCGGGGGGTGGGTGGGGTGGGAGGCCGCGGCGGGCCCG
>JAUJLY010000035.1 GCA_030447145.1 Thermomicrobiales bacterium | reverse complement strand
TACCCGCTTGCTGGAGATGCTGGGAGCCATTACCAATTCCGGAGAACATTTCCGCCAGATCTTCATGATCAGCCATGTCGATGACGTCCGCACGGCGCCGATCTTCGATGAGCTCTGGCAGGTCATTGAATCCGAGGAGGGTTCGAGCTCCATCCATAACCTGGCACCCGGCGCGGATATCGGGGAGCTGTAGTCAGCCGGATCCACACGCCGGAGCATCGGTCGGACATGGAGTCATCAGGCTCAACAAACGAAAGGCAAGCTGGCTGGTTTTGCAAGAGCCCTCGTCATCCTGAGTGACCTGTCCAGCCCTTCCCTCCATATAGCGGCGTCTCGCCACCACCCTCGTCATTCCGAGCGAAGTCGAGGAAGCCCCCGGCGAAGCCGGTGCATCGCGGGCACACTGAATGCGGTTGACCGGTCCCCGTCGCCTCTCCGGTCCCGCCGTGGCGCAGGTCGGCTCCCTTACTGCGTATAGGTAAGAGACCCCCTCCTCTCTGACGCACGCTGAGACGGACGGATCCTGGTGATGCCGGATGCTGGCGTGCCCGCGCCGCCTACCCAACCCGATCTGCACCCGTGCATGCACATGAGCATGATCATCTTCGGCATTACCCGGCCCTGGCAGGTGGATACCTTAGAGTTGTTTTCAGACACGTCACCTATCTGTAGCGAAGGGGTCGCTACCGCACGGCCGCGGCGGCAAAGCCGTCAAGAAGCGGAGCGGGCCTTTTTCGCCCAAGGGCTCACCACTGGAACTTGCGGTGCAGGCGGCCCGTTCGCGGCCACGACCCAGCAATGTCCTCCATCGAGCAGTAAGGACGACATTGCTGCGGCAAGTCGTCCGCTACAATACACCCTCCCCCTACTGGGCGCACGCAAGCATTAGAGCGAGGCAACGCATTCACACCCCAACCGCGCAATGTGGCATCATCCACCACGAACGTAATCGTCTGTTCGACCGACCGCGAGCGAGAGCCTGTGAGCACCGAAACCGTCCGTATCGACCCCGTTACGACCCGCTCCGGGGGCCGTCGACGCTCCCGCACCGAATCCCTTAGCCAGGCTCTTCGCTTCCCGGCCATCGTCTGGGTGCTGCACTTCCTGCTGACCCAAATACCCGCCTCCCTCGCCTACCGCTACGGCGAGATTCGCTCCGTGCACCGTGTCAACGGCGTCTGGCAACCGACAGAGGGCCAGGAATCCGGCGCCTATCAGATTGTTCGTCCGGAACTCGACGGATGGCAACACTGGATCGTCGAGCCGTTCCGCAGTTGGGATGGCACGTGGTACTCGATGATCGCGGAGCAGAGCTACAGCACGACCTACTCGGCCCTCTCCGCCTTCTTCCCGCTCTACCCCTGGTTAATGGACCTCGGCAATCAACTCACCGGCCTGCCCTTCGAGACCGTTGGCTACATCATCTCCCACCTCGCGTTTCTGGGCGCCCTGATCGTCGCCTACAAACTGGTCCGCCTCGACTTCAACAAGCGCGTCGCCCGGATGACCCTCGTCGCCCTGGCGGTCTTCCCGACAGCATTCTTCTTCTCAGCCATCTACACGGAATCACTCTTTCTCTTCCTCTCGGTCACCTGTCTTTGGGCGGCCCGCAAGAACGATTGGCTTCT
The DNA here is from genome assembly GCA_030447145.1 of Thermomicrobiales bacterium. Classification (GTDB taxonomy): domain Bacteria; phylum Chloroflexota; class Chloroflexia; order Thermomicrobiales; family UBA6265; genus UBA6265. Next base: position 11,469 of record JAUJLY010000035.1, on the reverse strand, counting down.
CGCCGGGATCATGGGCTTCTTTGCCGCGATGACCCGCTCGGCAGGCATCATGCTGCTGGCGCCCCTGGCTGTGCTCTTCATCCAGCAGCACGGTTGGGATCTTCGCCGATGGTTCCCCAAGGTGCTGCTTGGTCTGCTGCTCCCGGCGGGCCTTGCCGTCTTCGGCTGGTTCCTGATAACACAGGGTCTCGACTTCCTCAACTGGAAGAACCAGCAGTGGCAGTGGAACCGCTTCTCCGCAACCCCATGGAGGACCTTTGAGTGCACGTTCCAGGGCTGTGAGAACGTCACTGTACGGGGTTTCGGTGGAACGTATGAGACCAACGTGCCGCCCGTGAGCTTCGCGTGGATCGGCGACCTCTGGGATCATCTCAGCTGGAGCTACTTCACCTCATCCGAGTTCCGTTATACCGTGGGTCAGAGCCAGTGGCTCGATGTCATCGTGACACTCGTGGCGTTCGGACTGATACTTGTGGGCCTCAAGAAGCTGCCGCTCTACTACAGTGCCTGGACAATTCCGCCGATGATCGTGCCGCTCCTGGCGCCGAGCAGCGTCTTCCCACTCATGAGCATGCCGCGCTTCGTGCTGCCGCTGCTGCCGCTCTTCGTGATGGCCGTGTTGCTGATCCCGAAGCGGAAGGTCGGCTATGTCCTCGCCGGTATCTCCGCCACCCTGCTCGTGCTCCTTACCACGCAATTCGCGCTCTGGTACTGGGTGGCATAGTCGCAGCAGTGCGCCGACCGCCCGGAACTCGGCCCTTGGGAAATCTGGTCATGTAGCAGCATCTGCCCTATTTTCCGGTCCCCCGGTACAATGCCCGCAGAGGAATGTGCAGGAACGCTGGCAACGTTGTGGAGACTCATTGGGCCGCCGAAGGCGCGCGTGCTATTGCACAGCACGGGCCTGTTGGCTTGGCCACTGCTGTCCCTCAGGAGCCTAGCGCTGGAATCGATCTGCAGATTACTTACTTGTCCAACTTGATGGGGCTGGAGTTCCTGCCCCGAACACGGTACGGAGTACATAGCGTGGTTAATGTTCAGGAATCACCCGCGAAACCGTCAACAGGGTCAACGACCATGACCGGCGGCCAAGCGCTCATCTCTTCGCTGCTTCGGCAAGGCATCGACACCATCTTCGCGCTCCCTGGTGTCCAGCTCGACGGCGCCTTCGACGCGCTCTACGACGCGCAGAACAGCGGTGATATACGCGTCGTCCACACCCGACACGAGCAGGGTGCTGCGTACATGGCAGACGGCTACGCCCGGGCCACCGGCCGTATCGGCACGTGCATGGTCGTTCCCGGACCAGGGCTCCTGAACGCGACCGCCGCACTCTCCACCGCATATGCCTGCAACCAGCCAGTTCTGTGCGTCACCGGTCAAATCCAATCCAACCTGATCGAATTTGGCCGGGGGTTGCTCCACGAGATTCCAAACCAGCTCGGGATGATCCGCTCCGTGACCAAGCATGCCGCGCGTGCGACTACCCCATCTGACATCCCTGGTCTTGTCGACACGGCGGTCCGGGAACTCTGGACGGGCCGTGTACGCCCGGTCGAGATCGAGGTGCCACCGGACACGCTTCTCTCGACGGGAGACGTTGCCTTGCTCGACGCCGCACCCGCGCGCCAGTGTCCGGAGGCGGATCCGGAGAAGATCGCCGAAGCGGCGAAGATAATCGGCTCATCGAAGTCCCCGATTATCTTCGCCGGCGGCGGTGTCCATGGCTCCCAGGCGTGGGACGAACTGGGTGAGCTTGCCGAGATGCTACAGGCGCCTGTCGTGATGACGCAGAACGGCAAGGGCGCGCTGAGTGATCGTCACTACCTGGCTCAGCACACCTTTGCCGGCAAGGATTTGCTGGCCGGAGCCGATGTCGTCCTCGCCGTCGGCACACGGTTTGTTGAACCCACCACCTATTCGTGGCGGCTTCAGGAAGACCGGACGGTGATCCAGATGGATATCGATCCGGAAGAGATCGGCCGCAACTACGCCCCGACGGTGGGCATTGTCTCCGATGCGAAGGTTGGGCTAGCGGCGTTGATCGAGGAGACGGCCCGGCACAACCGTTCTCGCCCATCCCGGGAAGCGGAGTTAAGCGCGATCAAGCAGGCGGCACAGGAGAAGCTGGACAGCGTGGAGCCGCAGGCGCTCTTTGCCCACGCGATCCGCCGGCAGCTGCCGGACGACGGTATCTTCGTCGGTGAGATGACCCAGGTCGCCTACTGGAGCAATGCCGGCTTTCCGGTCTACGAGCCGCGCACATACCTGACTCCCGGCTACCAGGGAACGCTGGGCTGGGGTTTCCCAACCTCTCTCGGCGTCAAGGTCGGGGCGCCGGAGAAGGTGGTGGTCTCGGTCAATGGCGACGGGGGCTTTGGCTTCGCCCTGAACGAGCTCGCCACCCAGGCGCAGCACAATATCAAGAGCATCACGCTCGTGTTCAACGATGGAGCGTTCGGCAACGTCCGCCGGATCCAGACGGAAGAATTTAACGGTCGCACCATCGCGTCCGACCTCAGGAATCCCGACTATATGAAGCTTGCGGAGGCGTTTGGTATTACTGGTCGCCGAGCGAGCACACCGGCTGAACTCGAGACCCAGCTCGGCGAGGCGATCGCTGCCGATGAGCCAGCCCTGATCGAGATACCGGTGCAGCCCATGCCGAACGCATGGAAGGCGCTTGCCCTTCGCTAGGGGCTGCGGACGGGTAACGGGTGGAGATGCGAAGTTCTTCACCCGTTACTACCCGGGATGCTACTCCTCTCCGTTCGGAAGCACCCCCTGATCGAGGAGTTGGCGGGTGATATAGGCGTTATTCGCCATAATCAGCTTGATCGCATAGGAATTCGCGGCGGCAGCAGCGGCAAACCCGGGTGAACCCAGCTCCTCCTCTAACGAATTGCCGGTCATGGACGCAGCTTCCACCGCCTCTTCCTGCAGCAGCTCGTCCAGAAACTCATACAATTCCGTCTCTGACATTCCCAACGGGCCATTTTGGCCGTCGTTTTCCATAATCCAGCTCCTTCGTCAAGCATCGGCGTGACGCGAGTACCCTTGCGCATGACGCAAGAGGAAATTCGATCGACATCTCGAGTGGCAGCAGACTCGTGCGATAGCACGACGTCCGGAGAGCCCTTGGCCATGGCGTACGAATGGCCGCGTCATGCAACTGTGCGGCATGATGTGATTCGGCTTCCTGTATCGTGCCCGAGGCTTGCAGCACATCTTCCCGAGCGTATACTCGAAGATAGCCTGCGAGTTCGTCGATGACGAGCGCCGTTCGCATTCCAGCGGGCCCAGTGCATGACCTTCATCGCCCTTCGGGGCAAGGAGTCTACGCATGACATACGTCATCGCTCAACCATGTATCGGCACCAAGGACGCCTCGTGCGTCGAGGTCTGCCCGGTCGATTGTATTCACTCGGACGATGATTCCGAGATTTATCACATCAACCCGGCGGAATGCATCGACTGCGGCGTCTGTGCCGAGGTCTGTCCGGTAGAAGCGATCTTCTTTGAAGACGATCTCCCGGAGCAATGGGCATCGTTCAAGCCTCGCAACGCCGACTACTTCGAGTAGGGCCGAGACGACGTTGGACAAAAGCGGTGGGCAAGTGCCCACCGCTTTTCGCGTATCCCACATCGGGTCATGAGCGACTTACTGGGGCACCGGGGGGCGTCGCGGGGGGCGTGCCGGCCGGGACGGGAAGCGGCGGCAATGAATACCGGGCGGTCCACACCGCATCACCATTGACGAGATAGAGCGTGCCGGACGCCTCGTCCACCGCGATGTCTTGGAGATCATCGAAGGGCGAGAGCACATCGCTTTCGCCTGTCGAGAACCCGGCAGGCAGCTCCAGCTGGCTCATGTGTCCTCCTTCGCGGTCCACGGCGATGACCCGCCCATCCCCCTGATCGTCGACGACCGCAACGTAAAGATAGCCAGTCATTGGCCCACCGACGATAGCCAACGGCTTCTCGGTTTCCGGATCAAAGCCGGGCGGATCGAACGAGGCCACCTGTGCTCCCCGATGCATCGTGAGCACCCGTCCATCCTCAAGCAACACGTAGATATTGGCGTCCACGGTTATGTCTACCGCCAGGTTGAGCGTCACGCGGTCACCGGTCAGTACCCAATCAATTGGCCCAACACTTTGCTCCTCGGGGTTAAGCGTGAACTGATAGATATTCCGGTAATTGGGCACGAGGAGATAGATATTCTCGGCAAACGCGGCAATTGGGCCGGGAGGCCACGGTCCCTGCTGGTTGATCTCCTCAAGCGTCATGCCCTGCCATGCCGAACCCTCGGCACTGCCAGCGAAGAGGACGTGCTGTCCATCGCTCGCAACCAAAGTCTCTCCATCGTAAGCCACTCCGAAGAGGTCCCCAACCTGCAGCCCCTCCACATCGCTCCCGGATTGAAGGACGAGCTGCATCTCGCGAGATTCCGGACGCAGGCGGTAAAGACTCCCGTTAGCCAGGAAGATACCTCCCGGCGTGTGGATGACTCGCGTCCGGGACGCTTGCAGCTCCGCAGGCAGCCCTCCAACGCGGGTTACGTCTGCCAGGCGGACCACCTGCTGGATAGCATCGCGTTCCAGCGTAATCTCATTCTGCCGTGGACTGAGCAGCTCCTCCGGGGCGCCCGCACGTTCTGCATCGGCCAGTGCCCTCTCGGCATCATCAAGGGCGTCCTGGAGGATGGCCCCATTCGACGTATCGCGGGCTAGCAGCAGCTGTCGGTCTGCCTCCGCCACATAAGCCATGTAGTCATCTTCCGAGGGCAGGAAACGACCCCGCTCCGTGTACAGGAGCGCCGACATTCCAAGGAGCGCGACTACGCAGAGGACGATGAACACCGGCGACCGAAGGAACGGCAGCCTCGGCATCGTATGCTTCCAGCTCGGTCTGCCAGCCCCTAGAGAACTGTCCCGGTACCTGCTGATGCCATGGGCACCCGGTGCCCCTAGCTGACGCAGCTCGGACGGCTGACGCCACGTGTCTCGCCAGTCACCGGACCGGCGCTCTGTCAACCGGATAAGTCGCTCCTGAATGCTCTCCTCGGGTTTTCGCCATCCAGCGGCCGGTACGCGCGCGACGTCATCCTGGTCTCCGGCACCAGAATTCATTTCTATTGCTGGCGCTCCGGCCGCCACGATAGGCTTGGCGGTGCGCGGCGGATGCACCGGGAGAAATTGCCGGATTGCAGCGCGTCCATGCCGCCATTGCTCACGAGCGTTGCGACCAACGTCCCCGATCGTCTCAACGCCCGACCCACGCTCGGCCGGTGGAAACCCGATGACGGCCGCGGCAGCTACTGGGAGCTCGCGTTCGATCACGACCTCCCGAAGGACGTCCATGACCTTGTCCGGATCGCGCCCATGAAAGCCGGAGCCCGACATCTGGTCGCCGCCCGACCTAGCACTCAGCTCCGCCAGCCCTTCGCCAATTTTTGCTGTGCAAAGGATGAGGGTGTCCCCCTCACGGAGTTCCGTCTGCACCAACACTGGCGCAGTCCATGAAGCGTACCCAAGTGGCTCCGGGGTTGGCGCATCGTCCTGCGGTTCAGCGTAATGTGGTAGCCAGGAGCCGATCTCGGGAACCGCGTAGACCAGGCCATCCTGCACCAGCACAAGCTGGCCGGGTGGCAAGTGCCCGATTGTTGCCTGATGCCCTTCGAAGACGATTGCCGTTGCGCCGATGAGGTACTGCTGACCGATTCCCCCGGGAAAGCGGCCCTCCTCAAAAACGACGCTATTGGCGACGGCGAAGGCACGAGCGAGCGCAGCGTCGGCCGGCTGCCGCTGATGTCGTCGCAACTCCTGCAGGATGAGCGCACGTGCATGTCGCGCCAATTCTTCGCCGCGACCAGAGGGCGTGAGGGACTCGGTCATCACTGCGAACCCGCGTCGATATGGGGAAGGTTGTCCGGCGAAGTCGACCGTTATCCACTCTCGAACATCAGTAGGAGTGCCACCGGAAACGGCAAAGGCCACTGCGGTGGGCGCGGACAACATCATCTGAAGGGTGCGCCTGACTCAGGGGCGGCGGCGGGCCGCGATGTACCGGTATCCATAACCGTTCGAGTATATCGGCCTCCCCTGACCGCGTCGAACCAGCATGGAAAATTGGTCGAGCCCACATCAGTCCACGGGCCACGCACCCAAGTTCAGCAACGGGATTACCGGTCGCGACTGTTCAGTAAACCTGGGCCTGGTCGGGACCACGGTTGAGATCTTCGGCGATTGGCGCCAATTGCGTTGTCCGCGTCCGAGCTTCTCCCATCCGCTGCGCCACCATTGGCCGCGTTGCCACATCACGCTGACCGGTTCGGCTCCCGCTTGATCGCGCCTCCCGAACAAGCATCCTGGCCCGCTCCGCAAGCTTCTCACCGACAACCCCGAGGCTATCAGCCAGGTGCAGGCCGTGTTCGAGCACCTCTACGGCATCGCGCCGGCGCCCTTGCGAAAGCAGGCGAGCACCTACGTTCGTCAGCATCAATGTCTCGCCATACTCATCTCCCACCTCGCGGCTAAGCCGGAGGGCACGCTCGTATGTATCGAGTGCGTCCGGATGGTTCCCGGCATCCTGGGCCACGGCCAGATGCTGGAGAGCCTGGTTGAGCAACACAGGCTGGTCGATCGTCTCCGCGATCTCCACGGCCTGCGTTAGCGCATCAAGGGCCGCGTTTGTGTCGCCTTGCCGCTGGGCAAGCCGGGCAAGACGTCCATAGAGCCGGACAGCCGCTGCTCGTTGCCCGCTCTGCGCTGCGACATCAAGAGCTTCGCCATAGAGCTGGATCGCCTCTCCAACCCGGTTTGCATCCATCGCCATCGTGCCAAGCTGGGAGAGCACCGAAACTTCCTCGTCGGGTCGACCAAGCTGGTGATAGAGATCCAGCGCATCCTGGTAGTACTCGACGGACTGCCGGATCTGGCGATCGGCGAGATGAATCTGGCCGAGCAAGGAGAGCATGCCCGCCTGTAGATCGACATCGTCGACCCGGCGCGCAGCCTCAATCGCCTGCCGGATCGCCTGTATTGCATCCTCGCCCTGGTCGAACTTCCAGAGAGCCTCGCCGATACTCCCGAGCCACTGCGCCTCGTGAACAACGTCCTGCGTTGCGCGTGCAAGTTCCAAGGCCTGCATCAGACTGTTCAACGCATCAACCGGGTGATTCATCGCCGACAACGTGACACCAAGCCCGCCGAAGGCCCGCTGCTGCAGACGAGTATCCCCCGCGTCCTCAGCGAGCTTGGCTGCATGCTCGAAGACCTCGCGAGCATCCTCCAGCCGACCGAGCGTCAACAGAGTTGAGCCGTAATGGATCGCATCGGAGGCCGCTGCCGGCATATTACCGAGCCGCTCCTCAACCTGGACGAGATCGCGTTGCCGGTCTACCGCCGTTACAAAACGACCGATCTTTTGCTCGACGTCAGAGAGCATTGCCAGGCACGCGTTCTCAAGCTCGAGATCACCCACCTCGCGGGCAACCTCCAGTCCATCCTCTAGATGCGCCACCGCGTCTTCGTATCGCTCGAGCGCCAGCAGGGTGTGCGCGTGCTGGCCAATGAGTTGGGCAAGAATGACGTCATCGCGTAGATCGGTGGAGACGCGAAGAGCGTCTTCCTCCATCCGGGCGCGAGTTTCATGGTCTAGGGATTCCCCACCGGTGTCGAGCCGATGGATCAGTGATTCTGCAATGCCCCGGGAGTATCCCAGCCGCTCCGCGGATCGACCGGCCCGCTCGTAGAGATCCATCGCACCTTCGGGGTTTCCATCCCGCAAGGTAATGTCACCCAGCAAAACCGCAGACTCCACCTCGTCTTCGGTATCAGTGCTCTCCGGCCCGAGATCCACCTGCTGTTGCAGCAGCACGCGTGCCCGCTCGGTATCCCCGGCGCTTGCCGCCCGGTTGCCCAGGCGGCCGAGAGCCCGGCGTCCACCCTGCACGTACCCTGCGCGTTGCGCCGCCTTGTAGGCATCCCGCAGGAGCTTCTCGCGTTCCCGGGCGGGGTCATCCGCGGGGAGGAGCGTATCAAGACGCAGTGCCGAGTCGACAGTCTGCCGGTCAAAGCTCTTGGCGTGGGCAGCCGCATGGGTGAGCCGAGCAAGCACCTGGGAGAACTCCCGATCGGACGCAACGCGCTCCTCGATCAACTGATCCAGGATCCGGAAGTCATCGTCAGAGAGCGCGTTGAGCACGGCGGGATGGCGAACTTCGCTAATCGCACCCTGAACCGAGCGTCGACGGCCAACCACCTCGCGCGCGATCTGAACCAGGACGCCGTTGCCGCCCCGTCGGCCCTTCCCGGCCAGTTTCTCCACCCAACTGCTCACCACGGTCGCTCCTCGGCCAGTGCCTTCTCCAGGGTCTCAAGAGTGAGATTCCCTCCAGAGAGGACAACTGCCACTTTCTTCCCTTGCAACTCATCACGTCGCTGATGCAATCCGGCCAACCCAGCCGCTCCAGCTCCTTCCACAACCATGCGGGTTGTTTCCAATAGCGTCACGATGGACCTGCGAAGGTTAGAGTCGGAAACAAGGACAATGTCGTCCACTTGATCCCAGAGGATCTTCGCCGGGAGGCTGAACGCCTCGCTTGTGGCGATGCCCTCTGCAAAGGTCTTCGCCGGACCAATCTTCTTCAATGTCCTCTCTCGCCAACTCTCGTAGACCACCGGGGCGCCCTCGGCTTGCACACCATAGACTTTCAGCCGGTCAGAGATACCCTTGCCAGCGATGCAGGCGCCGCATGCCCCACTGCCACCGCCGATCGGGACGAATACCGCTTCCAGATCCGGGTGTTCCTCCATCAGTTCCAGCGTCGAGGTTCCCACACCCGCGATCAACTGCGGCACGTTCGCCGAGTGGATGAAGTACTTCCCTTCCGCCTCCGCCCAGTGTCCAGCCTCGTCGTGGCAGTCATTGAATTCATCGCAGGCGAACCGCACATCCGCTCCGAGCCGTTCCATCGCCGCCACCTTGAGCGGGTTCGCCCCATTCGGGACGAAAATAGTGGCATGGACGCCGAAGAGTCGCGCAGCGTATGCAATCGACTGTCCGTGATTCCCTGTCGACGCCGCCACGACGCCTGCGGCTCGCTCCCTATCGGAGAGGGTACTGAGCAGATAGATGCCACCACGGATCTTGAATGCACCGATAGGTTGCAGGTTCTCGCATTTTACCACCACCCGGCAGCCCATCCGCTCGGACAACACCGGCGATTCGATCGCCGGCGTTGGTTGCAGGTACTGACGAACAACGTTCCTCGCCTGGAAGACGTCCGCCAGAGTTGGAACTGGCCCGAACCACACCTCTTGCTGCTCCACGTGCTGCACTCCACCCTCGTCACTACGGCGGCCAATATGCCGGAAATTTCTGCGTCATCCCGGAAACGGTATGCAGTGCACGTACGTCCTGTACATATTGGCTGGAGTGTACCACGGGCACAATGCAGGTGAAACCTGTTCCAGACTGTCACAAGCACTGAGCCCGTTCCTTTCCAGTTGTTATCTGGTATCGTAAACAGCGTAGTCGCCTTATTCGCGGCTTCTTGCATCGGGATTGAACGCCATGACTACTTCCCTTTCATTTCAGGACAAGCTCGATGCCCGGATCGGCGTCGCCGATTCACTCCTTTGCGTCGGGCTCGATCCCGTCACAGCCAAGATGCCTCAGGGCTTCGCTGGCTCCCCGGAAGCAGTTGTTTCCTTCTGTAAGGAAATCGTCAGCGCGACTAGGGACCTTGCCGCGGCATACAAACCCAACCTCGCCTTCTTTATGGCCCTTGGCACGCGGGGGCTGGAAGCACTCCATTCCGTTCGAGAGGCAATACCGTCCGACATCCCGGTCATTCTTGACGGCAAACTGAATGATATGGGCGAAACAGCGAAGGCCTACAGCAGCGCGGTCTTCGACACCCTTGGCTTCGATGCGCTGACCGTTGCGCCATACCTCGGCGAGGACGCTCTGGCGCCCTACCTAGAGAAGCGAGGTAGGGGCGTCATCGTGCTGTGCAAGACGAGCAATCCCGGTAGTGGAGACCTCCAGGACCTGGAACTCGCCTCCGGTGAACTTTTGCATCTCTACGTTGCCGATTGCTGCCGGGAATGGGATCGTCGCTATCCCGCGAACGTCGGCATGGTGGTAGGAGCGACCTACCCTGCGCAGCTTGCCGAGATCCGCCGACGTTGTCCGGATCAGGTGATCCTGCTGCCCGGTCTCGGAGCCCAGGGAGGAGATGCAGCCTCATCTGTTCGCGCTGGTATCAGCAGTTCCGGAGGCCGCTTGCTCTGTTCAGCATCCCGCTCGATCATGTATGCTGGAGACACTGCCGACTTCGCCGAAGCAGCCCGGGCTGCAGCCGGTCGGCTCCGCGATGAGATCAATGCCCACCGCAGGGCTCGACGGTCTGCCTAACGCGGCGTGACTCCACATTGACGCCCCGCGCGTATATCTGTTTGGTGGCCCGTCACGGCCGGCGCTTGTGTTGGCTGTGTTCGTTTCAATGGGTGTCTGGCGTGACCGTCACCCGGCTGCACACTATTTCCTGGCAGGAGAGCAATGCGCACCGCACTTCATTCGCTCGTCGCACGTGTTTTTTTCACCATGCTGGCACTGACCTTCATCGCTCCAGTTCTGCCTGGTATGGCCGCGCAACCTGCGAGTGCCAACTCCCTGGCAGAACAACTTGGCCTTGACCCCGAGTACATTCCGCCAGACTTTGGCCAGACCGCGCTTAGTGTCTACGTCTCTGCCACAGGTCATTCCGTCCAGGGCTACATGCTCGATTACTGGCGTGCCAACGGCGCAGCCTCCGTCTACGGGAATCCAATCTCAGAGGCCTTTGGCGCCAGCAACGGACTCTACAGCCAGGCCTTCGAGCGTGGTATCCTCCAGTTCTCTCCCGAATGGGTGTGGACCGATGATGCTGCCGTGCGCCTGATGCCGATCGGGACGCAGGAGGTACGGGAGGACCGTCTGGCGACCCGCTCCGATGGCCGTCGCACCGGTGCTGATCGCCGCGCCAACGCCTGGCGCCCCGGGTCGGAGTCCAGCGTCCGTGCCAGTGAGGTCTCTAACGAGGGTGGTCGCTTCAGCAATCTCACCGGCTACAGCATCTCCGGTGCATTCGCTGCCTGGTATGACAACCACGAGGGCTGGTTCTATATGGGCGCACCGATCAGCGAGCCACACGTCAAGCGTGGCGTCCCCGTGCAGTACTTCGAAAACGGCATCCTGATGCAGCAGGACGGCATAATCACCCCGGCGCCCCTGCCACGCGAGAAACCGGAAGCCTACGGCATTGACACCACACCGGTGGCGCAGGACGGGCGACCGGAGTTCTCCGAGGCGCTTTTCATCAACAACCCCAATCCTTTCGGCGTCGACGTTACGCAGCTAAGTGGGCGCAAGCGTATCGTCGTCAATATCCCAGAGCAGAAGATGTGGGTCTATCAGGGT
>JAUJLY010000339.1 GCA_030447145.1 Thermomicrobiales bacterium | reverse complement strand
GGTCCCGATCATCATTATTTTTGTCAGTTTGCAGAGGTTCATCGTGAGTGGGGCAACCAAGGAATGACGGATACAGTGGATGCCCGGCCATTGAGAGTGATCCAGATAGGAATCGGAGGGTTTGGCAGTAGCTGGGCGGAGATCGCGCGCAAGGCGGAGGGCATCACCCTTGTTGCCGTGGTCGATCCATCACCAGTCGCTCGTGAATGGGCGCATGCGGCGCTCGGTCTGGGTGGTGACCAGATATTTGCATCGATTGACGATGCTCTAAACATCGTGGAATGTGATGCAATACTCGTCATTACGCCGCCCATAACGCACCATGCCGTTGCTACGCAGGCCCTCATGGCGGGTAAACACGTCCTGATCGAAAAGCCGTTGGCGGCCACCATGCCCGAGGCGGAGGAGTTGATCGAAACTGCCAAGAGGCAAAACAGGATGTTGGTCGTCAGCCAGAATTACCGATTCCGGAGCCCTGCCCGAACGATCCAGCGCTTCGTCGGCGGTGGTGAGATAGGTTCGCTACTGGCGGTGAAGGTGACATGTCGGCGGGATACGAGAAGCTTGTGGCCGGTCGATAACTTCAGGTATCAGATGCAGCATCCGTACATCATTGATATGGCCATTCACCACTTCGACCTGATCCGGGCACTGACTGGCAGGAATGTTGCTCGTATCGATGCCAGAAGCTGGTGTGTACCAGACAGCCCCTATGTGCATGAACCGGCTATGGCTGCCGTGATCGATCTTGAGGATGGCGTGCCCCTGACGTACGAAGGCGATTGGGCCACGAGCGAACCTGAGACTTCATGGAACGGAGACTGGACCTTTGTCGGACAGCATGGACGGTTGCTCTGGAGCCGCGGTATCGACGGTCCTCAAAAGGGGCATATTCGATTTTTTCCTCGGGAAGGGAATCCGTACGAGGTTGATCAGGACGTTCTTCCCTTCGCTGATCGGCTCGGCTCACTTCAGGCGTTTCGGCATGCAGTCCTCACCGGAGAGTCTGCGGAAACCAGGGCAGCGGATAACATCCTGAGCCTTGCTGTTGTGATCGGTTGTGTCGACTCCGTGGAGCAGCGGGCGCCAATCACACTTGCATGAGGCCGTTATGATCGCTGCGCGCTATAGAGGCCCAATGTTTTCTGGAAAGGAACGGAGAATGAAAATCGGCGTCTTTACCGTGCTCCTTGCCTAACGACCGCTGGAGGAAGCTCTGGATTACGCAAGGGAATCGAGGTGCCAGGACGTGGAGCTCGCCACGGGTGGCTACGTCGGTGACACTCAATGCAAGCCGGGACAGTTGCTGGGCGGCGCCGGTGCCCTGGATCAATTCAGGGACTCGGTCACCAGCCGGGGATTGGAGATCCGTGCGCTTTCCTGTCACAGCAATCCTCTCCATCCAAACATCTCGAGGCGTGCCAGGTGATGATCACATAGATCGGGGGGCTATCGCTCGTGCGCTTCACGCCATAGGCTACAACGACTCGGTGGTCATTGCATCCTTCACGTCGGAGAATCAGACCAGCGCCACAGCGGCGTCGATTTGGAGGCCACCGGCCTCTTCCCAGGATGAGATGGCGGCGAAAGGTTCGGCCTTTCTAAGGGAGGTGCCCGGTAGGTACAATACCGGACATCCAAAGTAGACTTTCGGCGGGCGAGAGGGGAGCAAATATCTGCGCCGAGGAGCAGATCAAATAATCTCGTGGCTGAGGCCGGATCGAAACCTGGATGGTCTCCCCGATGAAACTCGGTGCACCTGCCACAGGTCGGTCTAATGATCCCGTTGCGCGGAACTCGATACCGTCTGGCGTGCCAGATGACGGATATGATGCTGCCGTACACAGCGGGGAGCTGCGACTGGGCCTCACTTTGTGTGACCAGATGGTAACGCTGGTTTCTGCAGGGGGATATCCGCGGGTTTGTGTTACGAATGGTTCTCAGGAAGGAGAAACCTGTGTCGAGACCAGTCACATTGTTCACGGGCCAATGGGCCGATTTGCCGCTCGAGGAGCTTGCTCCCAAGGCGAAGGAGATGGGCTTTGACGGCCTGGAGCTTGCGTGTTGGGGCGATCACTTCGATGTCCAGCGAGCGATCACGGAGCCAGATTATTGCGAGAGCCGCTGGGACATTCTCAAAAGGAGCGACCTGAAGTGCTTCGCGGTGGGCAACCACCTCGTGGGCCAGGCGGTCTGTGACGCCGTCATCGACCAGCGCCACGAGGGTATCCTGCCCCCGTATGTCTGGGGTGATGGCGAACCTGAGGGCGTGCGGCAGCGAGCAGCAGAGGAAATGAAGGACACGGCCCGGGCCGCGGCGCGGTTAGGCGTCCCGGTCGTGACCGGGTTCACTGGGTCTGCCATCTGGCACGTCCTCGCGATGTTTCCGCCGGTCCCCCCCGAAATGATCGAGGCCGGTTACCAAGACTTCGCCGATAGGTGGAACCCCATCCTGGATGTCTTCGACGAGGTCGGGGTCAAGTTCGCGCTTGAGGTGCACCCGTCCGAGATCGCCTATGACTATTGGACAACGAAGCGCACCTTGGAAGCGATCGATCACCGCGAGGGGTTCGGTATCAACTTCGACCCCAGCCACCTCTACTGGCAGATGCTCGACCCGGTTGGGTTCGTTCATGAGTTCGGCGATCGGATCTACCACGCGCACGTCAAGGAATCGATCCGGGTGCTCGATGGCCGCAACGGCATTCTGGGATCCCATCTTCTGTTTGGTGATCACCGTCGGGGATGGGATTTTGTTTCACCGGGCCGTGGTGGTGTTCCATTTGAGCGCGTGTTCCGGGCTTTGAACGATGTCGGCTACGATGGCCCACTGTCTATCGAGTGGGAGGACTCCGGGATGAATCGAATTCAGGGCGCAACCGAAGCGGTTGAGCTTGTCAGGCGCCTTGACCTCGTGCCATCAGATGTCGCGTTCGACGCGGCGTTCCAGCAGAATTGATGTGTCATAAGGATTCCGAGCGGCGGAGTTCGGTAGTTTTTGCTAGGAGATGAACTATGGCAGAGATCGGTGTCGGCATGGTGGGCTACAAGTTTATGGGCCGCACCCATTCGAACGCCTATCGCCAGGTGGCGAGGTTCTTTGATGTCGATCCGGAGCCACGGATGGTTGCATTGGCGGGGCGGGATGAGGCGTCGGTCAAGGAAGCCGCCGAGGAGCTTGGCTGGGAGTCCTACGTCACGGACTATCATGGCCTGATCGAGCGTGACGACATCCAGCTGGTGGATGTCGCCTCACCGGGATTCACGCACAAGGAAATCGTGGTCGCGGCCTTGGAGGCTGGCAAGCACGTTCTCTGCGAGAAGCCGCTGGCCAACACGCTGGAGGAGGCCCAGGAGATGCTCTCCGCGGCACGCAAGGCCGGCACGATTGCCATGGTGAATTTCAACTACCGGCGCGTTCCGGCGGTCCAGCTGGCCAAGCGGTTGATCGACGATGGCCGGATCGGGGAGATCCGGCATTTCCGTGCCAATTACCTCCAGGACTGGATTTTGGATCCCCAGTTCCCGCTGGTCTGGCGAATGAAGAAGGATCTGGCAGGCTCCGGCGCGTTAGGGGACATCGGCGCCCACATCGTTGACTTGGGTCAATACCTTGTGGGCCAGATTACTGAAGTCGTTGGGATGATGGAGACCTTCGTTAAGCAGCGTCCTCTTGAAGTAAGCAGTGGGGGCGGATCTGGCCTGTCAGCGAGTGGAGGGCAGGAGATGGGCGACGTCACCGTGGACGATGCCGCGAGTTTCCTCGCCCGGTTCGAAAACGGTGCGATGGGGAGCTTTAACGCCACCCGCTTTGCGGCGGGCCGGCGCAACCACAACACCTTCGAGATCAATGGCTCTCTGGGCTCGATCACCTTCA
>JAUJLY010000338.1 GCA_030447145.1 Thermomicrobiales bacterium | reverse complement strand
GCTCGGTCACCAGCGTGTGAAGCCTTTCACCTGACAGTTGAACGTTAGCAGCATCGGATTTGGATCATTCTCAGGGGGCATTTTCGCACATTGCCTGCCCTTTCGCATTGCCGGGAAGACTCAGTAATTCCCGCAATCTGCGAATCCGTCAATTTACGGATGGCGCCTACTCCCGCCGCTGCCATGCTGGTGCTACACCGGGTCGGTGGTGGATCGACGGGCAGGATCAGGAGTAACCTGGCGATTGCCCTGTCGGGAATATCCCACTAGCACATCCGGAAGGCGCCGCAGGGCGTTTGGGCTTATTTAGAGGAAGGGGTTCTCAATGCAGCAGTCGCTTCAGGTTGATCCGCGTACACTCGGCTCGCCATCGGTTCCCGGTTCAGGGGCAATGGCCACGATTGGTGATGAGGTGGGCTCGGGGCTCGGGCCTGTCGCGCTTCCCAACGGGTCGGGGAGCAGGACCAATGCATCGGTCCATCAGACAACCAACGTCAATGTGAACGTCGGCATGCCGTCGATCCACTTCAATGCGGTGAAGGCAGGGCCGTCGTTCTTCGTCCGGGCACTATGGTTCCTGGTGATTGGTTGGTGGCTTTCCGCATTCTTTATCGTCGCCGGCTATGTTCTCGTTGCGTCGATCATCCTGCTGCCAATGGGACTATGGATGCTGAACCGCATTCCCCAGGCGCAAACCCTTCGTCCCCGTACGCGCGAGTTCACCACCCAGTTTCGTGACAATGCAATCGTCTTCACCGAGGGCCGGAAGCAGCAGACCGCGTGGTGCCTGCGTCTTCTCTATCTTCCAGCCGGCCTGGTTCTCGGCGCAGTGTGGCTGGTCGCTGCGTGGCTTCTCGGCCTGGCCGTTAGCGGCTTGCCGCTCTCGATCATGGTGGTTGACCGTGCCCCGACGGTCATCACCCTGCAGCAGAATTAAGATACGGGGATACCGCGAAACAGCATGGTCATCCCCCTGATATTCGGACGGAACGGGTCGTGCCGAGCCCCAGTTGTTCCACGGCAACGATTGCTTACGTGGGGAAGACAAAGAATCAGTAATTTTACGGATGCCGGGGAGTCGTGGAGCTGTCATGACAACGACATGGAAGCGATGACGAGCCCCACCTACTCCCTGTGGCATATTCCTACCAGCACCCTGCTGGTGATGACCAATGCCGTCGCGGAGGTGATGCGCCGGATCGAGCTGGCCACGACCGAAGGTGTATTCCTGGCTGAGCTGATGCTCAATG
The DNA here is from genome assembly GCA_030447145.1 of Thermomicrobiales bacterium. Lineage (GTDB taxonomy): Bacteria > Chloroflexota > Chloroflexia > Thermomicrobiales > UBA6265 > UBA6265. The sequence continues at coordinate 2,628 of JAUJLY010000338.1, read as the reverse complement.
TCGATCAAGACGGCTCGCTCGTGGGCAAACAACATCTAGGGCCGTGCATGCTCGACGCGCTTCCTTTCCATGAGTAGTGTGTTCCCCCATCACATTACCTCTTTCGAAGACACCGCCGCCCAGCCACGGCGGTGTCTCCTTGTGCGGAACGACGCCGCCTGCCCACCGTATCAAGGCGATGGCCGAACCGGCGCAGCATGCGCAGGCAATTTTCCGATGTTGGATCGTCCCTAAGTGCACCTGACGAGACATTTGACGAGTGATGGATCCGGCTTCCATGGCGCCATGGGTGTTGTTCTCATCCTCGGTCACATCCGGAGTGGCACAGCGGACAACGGCATGAATACTGCATCCCGGTCCTGAGCCGTCGGGTACCACTGGCGGCAGTGATTTGAGTGAAGGCAGGCCGGTTGTATGGTCGCTCCGACCGGTCGGGATCAACCGGCTCAACGATGCAGCACCACATTCATCAGGAGAAGAGAGATGTTTCGACGCAAGGAGATAGTTTCACTAGAATCCAGGTCCGCACGGAGATGCGCCAAGGAGCTCGGTCTCGCAAGTTATGGCCTGGGCATTATGCAGATAACCCGACCGGGAAGCATGAACCGGTTCATCGGTGTCCCCGACTACAACCCTAATCACACCCTGCAACGAATACTTGGCGCGCGGGAAATCATGAGCGGCACCGGAATCCTGTTCGGGGAGAACACCAGCGCATGGATGTGGTCGCGCGTGGCAGGTGACGTCATGGACGCAGGGATCGTCGGTGGGGTATTGGCGTCGGGGCTAGGGATGCCAAAGCGTTTGGTTCCCGCGCTCGTTGCGGTGGCGGGGCTTATGGTGCTGGACGCGAAGGTGGCCATGCGGACAGGTGACAGCTAGCACGTCGGGAGGGTACACCGGAATCCTGGTAGTAGACCCGGTCGGGGGCAATATGGGTATGCTTGTAGACATGCATGCGCGTGTGTTGCCTTGCCCTGTCGGCTCCATCCTCCGGGAGTGTTCCTCTTCGTGCGACCGATCCAGACCAGTTGGCCCGTCGTCATCCTGCGGTGTCTGCCGGCCCTGCTCTGCATGGCGGTGATCTACGAGCTCTCCTCCCGCAGCAAGCTGCCAAAAGTCAGTAGCATCAGTGATGAAGCCATTTCGCTAGGCGGGCACTGCGGTGCCTACGCCATCCTCGCCGTCTGTTTCTGGTGGGCGCTGGGGATGACCGACCTGGCGTCCGGCAAACGCATCCTGATCGCACTTGCCGGCGCGGTGCTCTATGGGCTCAGCGATGAATGGCATCAATCCTTTGTGCCGGGGCGAACACCCGATATTCGCGACATCTTCGTGGACGGAATGGGTGCCGTGGCAGGGCTCTTCCTTGTCTCCCTTCTCGCGCGTCGGTTGGAAGCTGACATCCAGGAAAGGGAGACCTACCGGTGAGCGGGAAACTGTATCCGGAGCTACCAGATGTAGGGGCCCTCGAACTCGGGAAGCGCGTGTTCCGGGAGTTCCGGCGCGACGACATGTCGCTGTATGCCGCAGCGCTTTCGTATCATGGCTTGCTGGCGATCTTTCCGTTCCTGATCTTCCTGCTCAGCCTGCTGAGCTTCTTGCGCATTCCCGGGTTTTTCGAATGGGTGATCGAGCAGGGGAACGTCGCTCTGCCGCCTGACGCCGCACACGTGGTGAACGATGTGGTGGGGGGCATTCAGGAGCAGGGCAACGGCGGATTGATTTCGTTCGGCGCGTTGTTCGCTTTGGGCGCTGCATCCACCGGCGTGCGGGCGCTGATGAGCGCGCTCAACACTGCCTACGACATAGTTGAAACACGGGCATGGTGGAAAAAGTACCCGCTCTCGTTCATCTATACCCTTGGGCTTGCGGTGTTGCTGATCGTCGCTGGTGGTGGATTTGTTCTTGGGCCCCAGACGGTCGAACGGCTCTCGGGGAAGGTGGGATTAGGCGACGCCTTTGTCACGATCTGGGCCTGGCTGCGCTTCCCGGTCGTGGTGGTGGTCCTGATGCTTGTGGCGGCGCTGGTCTATTACATCGTGCCGAACGTCGATCAGCCATTCCGGTTCATCACGCCAGGTGCGATGATCGCCGTGCTGATCTGGATCTTGGCATCGATCGGATTTTCGGTCTACGTCAACAACTTCAGTACCTACAACGCAACATACGGGAGCCTGGGCGGCATTGTGATCCTGCTCCTCTACTTCTTTATCTCGGCGGCGGTGCTGCTCCTTGGCGCGGAGATCAACGCCGAGATCTACCATTTGAAGCGCGGTCACGCGCAACCGCAGGACACAAGCGGCGTCGAAGAGTAGCGCGACTCTAAACCCGCCGTGCCCAGGGATTGTGGGTGTCATGGCCAGTGGTTGGTGTGTTTGCTGGCCAGGGGAGCCCTACCCGACTACGAGGTCGCCCTTCCCCGGCATTGACTGGTTTGTCGATTCTGGCCTGAACCGTTATCTGGATACACGGCACCGCCCTCCGGGAAACCCGGGAGAGGGCGGTGCCGTCTTGGCTCTGGTGTTGACGAACCTCTACAGGCCGAGGTCCGCAGGCGGATCGACCGTCAGGGTGGAGGCGGCGGTCACCGTGCCGCTGCCCACGCCGCCGAGGCATCGGCTCCTG
>JAUJLY010000337.1 GCA_030447145.1 Thermomicrobiales bacterium | reverse complement strand
AGACAAAAACAAGGACGATAAGGACAAGAAGAAGAATAAAAGCCAGGAGAAAGAGGGCAAGAGAAACGGGAAGAATGAAGACGAGAGCGTACCCCAGGTCGTTGAGTACATGGTCGACGTGCAGTGCAACTACGATGAAGACGCGGAAAGCACGACCTGCTCCTTTACGGGTGTCGCTCCTCCTGATGCCAAAGACGTCAGTCACGTCGATCTCCCTCAGGAGGAAGTATGTGCCGAGGTCATGGACGGGACATTCGAGTACGTCGACCCGGATCCCAACACAGGCGTCACCGCATACAAATCCAGGGGAAGTGAAGGCTCATTCACACTGGTTCTCGACAGGAAAGTAACGGCCGCGGGAACAGCGACCTACTGGTTCAAGACCGGTGATGGAGTTTTCCCTGCCACAGGTCCTGGCCTTAGTCGTGAGCAAGCCTCCGCCGAATTTGTCGTCCAGACGCCGGAGGAGACGGCTGAGGAGACCGCCGTCGTCACTGACGGTACCGGTGCTCTGCTCGTTGATATCTATTCATGCACGGGCGTTCCGGAGGACACCACGAACTTTGACTGGTTCGGTGAGTGCGATCCAGAGGGGGGAGTCCGTGAGTTTACCCTCGCTCCAGCCGGCGCAGTGGCTGGTGGGGCTCTCAGTCAGATCTCAGATGCGTCTGGCAATACCTCTTTCAATGCACTTGACCCGGGTTTGTATAACTTGGAGCCAAGGGTCAGGTTGCCATCGAAGCTGGGGGGCGCACAACGGTGTGGGGATTCATCTGCGAGGATGCTGGTGTGAAGTGAGAGGAAGGGCACTTCACCGGCGTAACGCATAGCGAAAATAGTGCTGGTGCGGAGGCCCGGATACGCGGAACGTGAGCATGCCTGCACATACACTGACATTGGGGCACCATACGTCCTACACTGCGGGTGCACCGGCAATGGCGCCGGCCTACCCATTGCTGGTTGTCTCTTCACGCAGGCAAGGTGTCATTCCGTCATGCATCAACATTCCGATCCGCTTCGCTTCCAGCCCCAGGAGACGACTCCTCAACTCCGTGTCGCCGTTGATCTCGATGGCGTGCTGACCGAACATCCCGCGCCTCTGGCCGATACTGCAAACAGGCAATTCGGGCTCTCGCTTCCGGTGCGCGCCTTCGTCGACTCCGCAGGGCTCAATGTCCCTCTCCATGTGCGCGAATGGGTTTACGACCGCGAAGGCCCCGCCTCACGCCTCTATCCTGCCCAAGGGGCGCAAGAGTTTGTCCGACAGCTGGTGGGCATGGTCGGCGAAGGCAACGTGATGATCATCACGGCACGCCCAGAGAACTCTGCGGCGACGACGGTCAACTGGCTGAAGCATCACGGGTTCATGAGCTGCAACGTCATCTTCGGGGATGACAAGATGACCATCGCCCGCCGTCAGGGGTGTGGGTATGCCATCGAAGATAGTGAGCGGCATGCCTACAACTATGCAGCCGGAGGTCTCTCCTGCTTCCTGATCGGCACGGACAAGACCGCGGCCGAAATGGAAGAGGAGAACGTCATCCCGGTTCGCGAGTTCGCGGACATTCTCGAATATCTCAAGGAGCGTGTGGACAGTACTGGCCGCTTCCGCCTTGCGAACCTGCCGCCTGTTGCCGCCGATGGATCTGTAGATCGTCCAAGAATTGTTATCGCGGACGCGGTTCATCCTGTCGTGCGTCAGGAGTTCGAAGCGCATGGCGATGTTGTTGATGTCGACGGGATGGACGTCCCAGCGCTGAAAGATGCCGTCCGCGATGCAGATGCGCTCGTCGTTCGCAGCGAGACGCTGGTAACGGCGGAAATCCTTGGGGCAGCGCCCCGGCTGAAGGTGGTCGCGCGTGCGGGTGTCGGCGTCGATAACATCGATATTCCGGCAGCCACGCGCGCCGGGGTGATCGTCCTCAACGCTCCGGGCACGAACGCCGTATCCGCCGGTGAGCACACGATCGCGTTACTGCTTGCGCTCACTCGCCAAATTCCCTTTGCCAATAGCACGACGCACGCTGGTGAGTGGAAGCGCAAGCAGGTGAAGCCCGTCGACCTGCGGGGCCGCACGGTCGGTATTGTCGGTTTGGGCCGTGTGGGTACCATCGTCGCGAGGCGTCTCAAGGCGTTCGAGATGACGGTGATTGCGCATGACCCCCACATCCCGGCATCCCGATTCACGGAGATTGGGGTTGAGCAAGTGACATTGGAGGAGATCTTCTCATGCAGTGATGTCGTCACCTTCCACTGTCCTGCGGGCGACGATACCTATCACCTGCTCAACGCAGAGACGCTGGCGAAGATGAAGCGGGGCTCGATCGTACTCAACGCCGCTCGCGGTGAGGTCGTGGATCAGCAAGCGCTCGCCGATGCCCTCCGGAGTGGCCACATCGCCGCCGCTGGCGTCGATGTCTTTCCATCGGAACCATGCACCGACAGCCCTCTCTTCGGCCTGGAGAATGTTGTTGTAACGCCACATACCGGCGGTTCAAGCATTGAGGCGCTGGAAGCAGTGGGCCGGGTTATCGGCGCGACGACCATGGCCGCCCTCCGTGGTGAGGCTGTTCCCAACGCGGTGAACCTGCCGCCGGCATCACTGGAGGCACCTGCCCTCAAGCTCCTCACCTCGGTCGCTGGTGCGGCGGGACACCTGATGTCGGTGCTCATGCCGGAGATCCCAGCCGGCATCTCGCTCAAGGCGCGCGGACTGATCTCAAACGACATCACTGAACATGTGATGAATGCTGCCCTCAGTGAGGCGCTCAGGCGCTGGCTTGGCAAGCGGGTGACGCCCGTCAACGCCCGTATGGTCGCGGATGAGCTCGGCCTGTCCGTCGCGACGTGTGCCGACGACGGTGATGCGACCTCACTGCCACAGTTCCGGTTTGAGGTCCATGGCGAGACCTCACACTCGGTCGTGATCACCTGGGACCGTACGATTGCAGGTATCGTCGAGGTCGACCGCTTCTCCCTGCTTCGCCCGCTGGAGGGATACGTGCTGATCACCCATCACCGCGATCAGCCGGGCGTTATCGGCAGGCTGGGATCCATCCTCGCACGACATGAGGTCAACATCGCAGGGATGCAGGTCAGCCGCGATATGCCGCGCGGTGAGGCGATGATGGTAACCAATGTCGACGAGCAGATCCCGCAGGAAGCCCTGGACGAGATCAAGGTGGTTGGCGGAGTCGACGAGGCCTTCGTGGTTTCCCTGCCGAGCCTTACCGAGACGCAGGACCCAATCACTCTCGCTTCCATCACCTCCCCCGTTCTGAATGTCGTCTAGACTCTATTCGCGGAAATGAGCGACACGAGGGCAGGCCGATCGGCCTGCCCTCGTTTTGTGTCTGATAGCATCTCGCCCTCATCACTGACCTGTTTTCCTGAGAGCTTCGGAAACTGTTGGATGGCACCCAGGCCACCAGGCCGATTCCATCAACTTCGCGTGATGCATTAGCACTGCAACGCTTTTCTCCCAAGGCAGACAGCACGGCAGCATCGACATCGTGATTAGGTAGGGCCGATTCGGTAGGCCTACCGATGCCCTGCCTGCGTTCACCTCGCAGAATGGAACATGTCGGCAGTCGGTCGACATCCATTCCGATACAAAGAGACTATGAGGAGAGCACCCACCGTGAAACCCAGTAAATTCCTGTTGATGATTGTCACACTTTGTACGCTCTTATTGGCCGTCGCGCCGGCAAGCGCTCAGGCCGTTGACCTCGGCAACGATGGCAAAGACAAGAATTGTGAGGACTTTCCGGAGTTCAACGCTGCGAACGGTTACTTTCTCCATGATGGCGGAAGCGCCGAGCGGATGGCGACGTCGACGTCCATCCCCACCCCGCCTCGGCTGGCGGTCTCGCTGGTGGC
>JAUJLY010000336.1 GCA_030447145.1 Thermomicrobiales bacterium | reverse complement strand
CTCGGTGAGGACGACGGTCGTCGATCACCGGGTGGAGCCGACGACGACGTCGATGGGCCCGGGTGCCGGAGTGCGGCCGGATACGAGAACGATGCCAGCAGCCTCCTCATCGGACGAGTATCCTGGGGCAACCCCGGCGTATCCGGACGATGATCCCGTCGGCTACGACGAGGATACAAGTGCCGGAGCTGGCACGGGCGCGAACGTGACGCCGGTCGACCGGGGCGGTGGTGAGCCATCGCGGATGTCATCCCCTGTTACGCCGGCAAGCGAAGACGATGCGGCCTCGATCGAGGATCTGACGACGCCGCAGATTGAGCTGGTGCCGGAGGCGTTCAAGGAAGAGCAGGGCCATATGAAACCCTTCCCGAAGCTGGGTGGAAATGAGCGCGGCTAGCACTGTGCGAGGTCGCGGCATGATTCCCGCGAGTACCTTGATGAATAGGCTACTTGGCGCTCGGATGTTCGTTCGCTCAAGAGATAAAGGACCAATGACATGATCAGGAATATTCGTACGGCGGTGAAGTTCTTTGTGTACGGGATGGTCGCCGGATTGCTCTTTGCCCCACGGAGCGGTGATGAGACCCGCAAGGAGCTCATGAATTGGGTGTCGAGCTCGGTCAAGGGTGTGACCGGCGACGGCAACGCCTGATCCAGGGGCGAGCAGGACGCAGGAAATGCGCAGATAGCGCGGTCGCCCTCGAGGGTGGCCGCGTTCCTGTATGCTGAACGGGCGAAGGGAAGAGCAGTACCGTGTTACCGATTAGTGATGACAATCGGGGGCGAAGCAGACAACCCATCGTGACGTGGGTCCTGATCGCGGTCAATATCCTCATCTATGCCTACCAGTGGACACTGGATGACCGTAACCTCCTGAACTTTCTCGACCAGTGGGCGACAGTGCCGGTGGAGGTCAGTTCCGGCCAGGCGCTGTTTACGCTGGTCACCTGTGCCTTTCTGCATGGGTCATGGTTTCATCTCGGCAGCAACATGCTCTTCCTCTGGGTCTTTGGCGACAATGTCGAGGATGTGATGGGGCATGCGAAGTACATCATCTTCTACCTGCTCACCGCGGCTGGTGCCAGTTACGCCCAGGTGCTGATTGATCCCGACAGCAGGATTCCACTCGTCGGCGCAAGTGGTGCCGTTTCGGGTCTGCTCGCCGCCTACATCATCCTCTTCCCTCATGGCAAGATCCAGACGCTCATCTTCCTCGGGATCTTTGTGACCACGATAATGATCCCGGCATGGGTAATGATCGGCTACTGGATTGTGATCCAAGTGATCTCGGGCGTGGGGTCGCTGTCAATGATTGATGAGCAGACTGGTGGTGTTGCCTTTTTCGCGCATATCGGCGGGTTCGTCGCCGGGTTGGTGCTTGTCTGGTTCTTCCGCGACAGGCGGCGGCTGGAGGAGCAGCGCGAGGCGCGTCGTGGTTTTGTCGAGGACCGGCGTTGGGGCATGAGCCGGTAGCGCAGTCGCATCCGTAGACCAGGACAGGAGTATCTCACTACGCTCTCGCCCGAATCCCACGGAACGGGTGATACAATCGGCGCCCATGGAGACAGAAGCGCGCGAAGTGGCATCCGTCGTCGTCGCGTGCATAGCGTTTGCTGGGGGACTTTGTGAGTAGTGAAACGCCGACCGGACCGTTGAGTGGGATCAGGGTGGTCGATCTGACCCGGGTGATGACGGGCCCCTACGGCACGATGATGCTGGGCGATCTCGGCGCCGACGTGATCAAGATCGAGCAGCCTGGCAAGGGGGACGACACCCGGCACTGGGGACCGCCCTTTGTCCAGGGTGAAGCGTCCTACTTCATGAGCGTCAACCGTAACAAGCGCTCGATCGCCCTCGATCTCAAGTCGGAGAGTGGCCGGGAGATCGTGTGGAAGTTGATCGATGACGCGGATGTGTTGGTCGAGAACTTCTCACCGGGCACGATCGACCGTCTCGGCTTCGGGCATGAGGTGGTGCTGGAGCGCAACCCGCACATTGTCTACGCATCCATCTCCGGCTTCGGGCAGACGGGGCCCTCCCGCAATCGCACCGCCTACGACCTGATCGTTCAGGGCATGAGCGGCATGATGAGCATCACCGGCGAGGTAGGTGGGATGCCGACGAAGATGGGCATCCCGATCGCGGACATCACCGCCGGTATGTTCGTCGCCAATGCCGTCGTCGCGGCGCTCTTCGCGCGGGAGCGGGATCCGGAAAGGCGCGGTCAGTATGTCGATACATCGATGCTCGGTGGGCAGATCGCGCTGCTGACTTACCAGGCGGCCAGCTGGTTTGCCACCGGCGAAGTGCCGACGATGTCGGGTAACCGCCATTCAATCATCACCCCCTACGACACCTTTCCCAGTGCCGACGGCTACGTCAACATCGCAGTCGGGAACGATGCGATCTGGCGACGGTTCTGCGATGCGATGGGGTTGGAGGATGTCCGGGATGACTCCCGCTTCTTGACAAATGCCGACCGGGTCGCGCACCGGATGGAACTCTACGAGATCCTGAACCGTTGCCTGAGTGCGATGACAACGGCGGACCTGGTGGAACGGCTGGACGCCGCGGCAGTGCCGTGTGGGCCGATCTACGGGATCGACGAGATCCTGGAAGATCCGCAGGCGGTGGATCAGGAGCTGGTGATGACGGCTCCCCACAAGAGGCTCGGCGAGGTGCAGGTTACGGGCTTTCCCTATCACTTCCATGGAACCCCACTCGGGGTGCGGTACGGTCCTCCGGTGCTTGGGGAGAACACGCGTGAGGTCCTTGCCGAGATGGGCTACGATGACGCGGCCATCGATGAATTCATTGCGGCCGGCGCGGTCGAGGAAGAGCGCCAAGGGTAGGGTGTATTCCGAAATCGAGCGTGGACTATCTGAAAACAAGACGTTGTCGTCCTGAGCGAAGCGAAGGCTCGCTACCGCTTTTCGCCTTGCAGGCTCAACCATGGGCTCGCTGCCACTTTTCGCCCTACGGGCTCAGCCGGGGGACGCTCTCGCTCGATCCCTGCCGGATCGTCTATGCAGGATCCCCCGAAACCAGAGGTTTCGGTCTCACAAGTGGGGAATGCGTGCCGTGAAGGAGTTTTACGTCTATATCTTCGCCAGTCCTTCGCGGACGATCTACACCGGAATGACCAGCAATCTGGAACAGCGCAAATGGCAGCACAAGGCGACCGTATTCGAGGGCTTCACTAGCAGGGGCGGAGTGGACCGCCTGGTCTGGTTTGAGATGTTTGCAAACGTTGATGATGCCATTGCATGCGAGAGACGGCTCAAGGGGTGGCGCCGAGACCGGAAGATCGCCCTTATTGAGCAAAGGAACCCCCGATGGCATGATCTTAGCCACGACTGGTTTGGTGGTTGACGCGAGGTGAGACCGGCGCTGTGGCGCCGGGGGATTCTTCGGTTGCGGCCTCAGGATGACAGGTAATTTGTGCATGACATTGTTGAATCAGGAGCCACAATGACCTTTGAAACGACGACCCCGGCTGATGCCGGGATGGACGCAGCCCAACTCGACGAGGCGTGGGACAGCCTGGAGCAGGCGGCGGAGGCGCACCAGTTTGGGGGTGTTGTGTCGCTGATCGTGCGACATGGCCAGATCGTGCTTGCCCGGGCAACAGGGTGGGCGGTGCGGGAGCCGGAGGAGGAGCGATCGCCGATGGAGATGGACACCATCTTCGATCTGGCCTCGCTGACCAAGGTGGTCGCAACGACCCCGTCGATCCTCAGGCTTGTCGCCGACGGCAAGATCGATCTCGATGGGCCGGTTGGTGAGGTTCTCCCCGAGTTCGGCACTGACGGGAAGAAAGCAGAAGTCACGATCCGGCGGCTGATGGCCCATTCTGCGGGCATGATCGCCTGGCGTGGGGTTTTCATGGAAGGTGTTG
>JAUJLY010000335.1 GCA_030447145.1 Thermomicrobiales bacterium | reverse complement strand
AGAAACTCTCCTCCAGGCGTCAACTTGTTGGCATCGGCGCTGGCCCGAATGCAAATGGCCGCTTGCACTAGAAGGTTCAGGTGACATGAACAACCCCCTGCTCCCCATTGATGACTTGGGACGTCCTGTTTCGACTCCTTCACCGACGATGCCTGAGCTGTGGGCAGGCATCGAGCCAACCGTCAACCGGGTGGGCGACCGCTACCTTGACCAGATCAACCGTTCTGGGCATGCCGAGCGAATCGACGATCTGGATCTCTTCGCCGACCTGGGCATCAAGGCCATTCGCTACCCTGTTCTGTGGGAGCGTGTCGCCCCTGATGGACTTGATACTGCCGACTGGAGCTGGCCCGATGCCCGGTTAAGCCGGCTGCGAGAGCTTGGGGTACGACCAATCGTGGGGCTCATTCACCATGGCAGCGGACCGCGAGATACCAGTCTCGTTGACCCCGCGTTTCCGGAAAGGCTCGCAGCTTATGCAGGAGCGGTCGCGCGCCAATATCCGTGGATCGAGGATTACACACCGGTCAACGAACCGCTTACGACCGCGCGGTTCTCCGCCCTCTATGGGCACTGGTACCCGCATGAGCGGAACGACCTCAGTTTTGCCCGGGCGCTCCTGGGCGAGTGCCGGGGCGTGGTGCTCTCCATGCGGGCAATCCGGGAGGTGAACCCCAGCGCTCGACTGATTCAGACAGAGGAAGTGAGCAGGATTCATAGCACCCCTGCTCTCGCTCACCAGGCCGAGCTGGAGAACGAGCGCCGTTGGCTCACCTACGACCTCCTCTCTGGTGAGTTGACAGAGGATCGTCCAATGTGGCGATGGCTCGTCAGCGTAGGCGTCTCGCCAGACGAACTCGAGTGGTTCCTGGACAACACCTGTCCTCCAGACATTCTGGGTGTGAACTACTACCTCTCTGGTGAACGGTTTCTCGACGAACGGGTGAATCTGTATCCCGTCGAGCTCGTGGGAGGCAACGATATCGACACATACGTCGATGTCCTGGCAGCGCGTGTCCTTCCAGACGGTATCGGGGGAGTCCAGCCATTGCTGGAGGACATTTGGGACCGCTACCATCGGCCAATGTGCATCAGTGAAGCACACAATGGCGACACTCGCGAGGAGCAATTACGCTGGCTGCACGATGTCTGGGATGGTGCACTTCGCGCCCGGGCAGGGGGAGCGGACGTACAGGCAGTGACGGTATGGGCCCTTCTCGGCTCGTACGATTGGCCCACCCTCGTCACCCGGGATGATGGCGTCTATGAGCCTGGCGTCTTTGACCTCCGTGCCCCATCTCCTCGCCCTACTGCCCTGGCCCATATGATGAAGGACCTGGCAACTTCGGGGCGCCACCACCACCCGGTGCTGGAAGTCCCTGGCTGGTGGCGGCGACCCGACCGCTTCACGTACTGGCAGACACCGGACGGCGCGGCTGCATGTCGGAGCGACGACGCCGTCGCAAGTGGGGGCTGCGCGCCACAGCGGATCTTGATCGTCGGGGATGCTTCAGCGCTCGTCAATGGACTCATGGCCGCATGTACTCGTCGTCACATTCCTGTGCTGGTCACGGACGCTCGCGATCCTCAAGACACCGGCCGAATAATTGAGGAAGCAAATCCTTGGGCAGTCATATTCGCAGGGAGCTCTTTCCAGCCGCACGGATCAGGTTCCGACGGGACCACGGAGCCGTTGTACCAACAACCCGGATTCGATGCCATAATAGCCAAGTGCGCCGGGATGAATGTTTCAATTGCAGCGTTCTCGACGCCTGCCGTCTTCGATGGATTAAGCGACCAGCCATATTGCGAGAACTGTTCGGTGTTGCCTGATTCCGCGGAGGGTCGCATGCTGGCTGAGGCTGAACAGCGATGGCTCGCCAACCATGACAACGCTCTGGTCGTGCGGACAGGCCTGCTTTTCGGTTCTGACCCAGATGGCGGCGAGAACTTCCATTGGTCACCAGATTTCTCACCTGCTGACGTCATTTCCCTGACCTACATCCCTGATCTGGCAGATGGCGTCCTGGATTTACTGACCGACGGAGAGCGAGGCGTCTGGCATCTCTGCAATGCAGGCTCTACGACATATCACACGTTCGAACTCGTCCGATCAGAGATGCTGGGGCATTCAGTCACTAGCGTACGACGTCTATCAACGGACCGGCCCTCCATGCGCGCACTTACCAGCCGGCGAGGACGATTGCTTCCTGACTGGTGGGATGCGATGCAGCGATACGCGCAGGAACAGACGCAGCCATTGATTTTGGAGCATGCCCTGGTCTCCGCCGACGACTAAGCACTACAGATTCCCGGCGCCGCCAGACCTTGGCGCCGGGAACACATCGCGCCAGCCATACAAGCAAAGCTCCAGGCTCGAGGCCGCCTAATTAGTCGAGGCCGTCTTCGACATGCATTTTGCCCGGCAGGAGGATCGCCAAATGGGTCATATCGTGTCCCTCCCTCGCACCATGCCAATGTCGCTCATTCGGGTCGATGAGTACCACGTCCCCGGCGGTAATGCTCCGTTCCCCCGCTTCAGTGGCCACGACACCCAACCCGTCCGTCACTATGAGGACCTGTTCCGTTGTGTGCCTGTGCCAGATGTTCCGGCATCCATCGACGAACGTAACGGCTGTCACGCGCAGTGACGGTGCGTCTCCCTCTGCGACCAGGTTCTGCATGAGTACCTTGCCTGTAAACATCGACCCTGAGCGGTCCTCGGCCTCTTGCTCATCCTGATGAACGATTCTCACTAGTGGCCCTCCTCGGTGAACTTCCCCGGCTCGCTCCCGCAGGGTACGCTGATTGCGCCATGGGCGCGAGCCCGACAGAGAGGCAAAGCGTGTCAAGCAGCCCGGAGTAGTCAAATTAATGAAAGTCGCTGTTCTATCAGACATCCATGGATTCAGCATTGCCTTTGACCGCGTGCGGGATGATATTGCAAGAGAGCCGGGAGTCGACCAAGTCATCATTGCGGGAGACCTCTGCGAGGAGGGACCGGATCCAGCGGGAGTTCTCGACCGGATCGCATCGATTGATGCGATCGTGCTTCAGGGCAACACAGATCGGGATCTCGCTAACCAGACACGAACCTCGAACGGCGCGAAATATACGATGGATCAACTTGGCCAGGAGGGACTTCGCTATCTGCGCGAACTCCCCTTTTCCCACCGGGTTTCACCTCCCGGCGGCGTTGGTCCTGCTGACGACTTGCTCGTCGTCCATGCGAACCCATTCGATCAGGATCGCCATATCCGCCCGCATGCTGACGCCAGTGAGCTGCAGGAACTCGTCGGCGACACCCAGGCCGCTGTCATCGCCTTTGGCCATCTTCACATCGCGTACGTGCGAAACCTCTTCCATATGACGTTGATCGACGTCTCAGCCGTTGGCAATCCCAAGGACAACGACCTGCGTAGCAAATGGGGACTCATCGAATGGAACCCGGATGACCGTGAATGGTCGGTATCGCTGAGGTACGTTGATTATCCTCTTGAGGAGACGGTGGCCCAAATCCTGGAGTCCGGAGTGCCCAACCCGAAAAAGCTCATCGCCAAGCTTGAAAGGGCTTCTTACGCATGAGGGACGGTGTCGTGTTCGAAGCATCCCGCATTTCCGCTGCCGACCTGGGCACCAACACCCTAAAGATTACGCACGCGCTCGTAGAGGCAGAGGGCTTGATAATTGAGGTGGCCGACGCTGCCAATACCATCCGCCTCGGTGCCGGAATCGAGCGAACAGGGCGTATCGAGCCTGAGCGGTTCGACGCGTGCCTGGCGTATCTGAAGAGTGAGGAGGCGATCGGGCGGCAACTTGGATCGAGCGCGTTCATTGGTGTCGCGACCGAGGCGCTTCGGATTGCGTCCAATGGGGCGGAATTGCTGCATAGAATCCATTCAG
>JAUJLY010000334.1 GCA_030447145.1 Thermomicrobiales bacterium | reverse complement strand
ATCCCAGTACCGGTAGCGGAGATCGAGCCGGGTGAGATCCCCCTTGCTGTTGGGGGTATAGACGGTCACCAGCCAGAACCGGTCGAACTCGGCGGCAAGCACGCGTCCCTCGAGGTTCGGGTTGCCATACAGGTCGCTTGCCAGCGAGAACGCTTCAACCACCGCATCCGGCAGGCCCTTGATCACGGTCATCGGCTCGGTACGGGTGAAGATCGCGGTGCCGCTGTACCCCGCCTTGGTCGCCGGGTTCCAGTATTCGAGATAGTCCGGCAGGTCCGGCTTGGCCTGCTCCTGCGTGGCCTTGGTCTCCTGCAGGCAGAGGATATCTGGTTGGTGGGTCTCCACAAACTCCTGGAAGACCTCCTTTCGGATCACCGCCCGAATGCCGTTCACGTTCCACGAATAGATCTTCACAGTCGCAATCCTGCTGGGCGGCGCGATTCAGGCCGCGTGGCGCACGGTTCCCCGGGTTCCCCCTGTCGGGGTGGGATTCATGACAGGAAAGATACCCCGATCGCTCCCCGCAAGGTTTCCCCGGCCGGCTCACCGGTGAACGGGTCCCCAGCCCCGCCCATCGCGACGGAGACGCTGCGTCGGTCATGTGACCCAACCTGTCCACACACCCTCGTCATTCCGAGCATGTCGAGGAATCCCCCGGCGAAGCCGATGTTCGTCGGAGATGCAGGGCCGTCACTGAAGGGCGAATCAGTCGGCCGGCCCTCGTAACAGGGTGGTTGCCCTGTACTCAGCGATGGTCATGCCTCATCTTCCGTCAGGAAGAACGTGTTGCCATCCGGATCCTGGAAGTGGGCTCCCAATGCGCCCCACGGCATGTCGGTCGGTGGCATCGGGAACGACACGCCCTTGGCCATCAGCTCATCGCAGGTCGCTTTCATATCCCTGCACACAAAGCTGATGCCGAGGTTCATGCCCGGTTTCAGGATCGCCTCACCGGCTTCTTCCATCATGCGCGGATCCATAATGGCAAGCTCGGCGGCGGATCCCTTCGGGGCGACAGTGATGAAGCGCGTTTCACCCATCGGTTGGTCGATGCGCTTCTCCCAGCCGAGCGTGTTGACGTAGAAGTCCAGCGCGGCGTCCTGGTCAGAGACGACAACGCTGGCGGAATGCAGACGCGTGATCATGGTGTGGTTTCTCCCTGGAAGTACCCGAATCGCCCTCGCGATCCGACTCCTCTCAGGATATGTACCGGTCCCACATGGTGCTTCTTCGATACTGCCTTGTCGTTTATCCCTGCATGGCATCGGCTCCAGCGCGCCAATCCCATCCGACGGGGCTGCGCGAAAACTCAGTGGGACCACACTTCCTGGAGGGCTCGGTAATCCAAGAGAACGATCCCTTCCTCGTCCAGCGGGCCACGCGCCTCAGGGGAGACCAAGAAGTCGAAGTCCGCCCTGCGGATCTGCCACGTCTCAGGCTCCAACGCCTGTGCCTCATCGTTCCCGAGACCGGGATGGACCGCCCACTCGGTGAGGCCCACCGGCAACCTGCCCAACAACTGCACGTACCGGGCGGATTTGTCGACCCAACCCATCCCGTAGCTGTCCAGCACGCCATGATCGGTGGTGGGGAGCCCCTCGCGCTGGAGCTTCTGTGCATGACGCCGGTCATGGGCCCGCAGCGCGAGACCGTACTCCCTGGCCAGTCGGACCGTCAGGTCGAAGATATCGTCCCTGCCACCATCCGCCAGGCAATGCCAGTCCAGGTGGGTGGGCCTGAGCTGCGCGGCCAGTACCGCCTCGATCTGCGCCCGGAACTCTATCTCCACCTCATCCAGCCTGGCCCGGCCGAGCAATTCGGGGATCCGATCCACGCCGAAGAAATATCCCGTGTCATCGATCAATGAAGGCACCGATCCCCTGGAAGCTACCGGACCCCACCGGTAGATGCTGAAGTCGCAGACGAGGGTGAGGTGAACGCCGAAGGCGATATCCGGGTTCTCTCCGAGCAGCCGCATCGCGTGTGGAGCCCATGGGCAGGGCGCCATCAGCGTCGTCGACGACACAACCCCCTCCCTCAGCGCATGCACGATGGCCTCGTTGATCGCGTGGCACATCCCGAAGTCGTCCGCATTGATAATCAACAGGCGAGCATCGTCCGAATATCCCAACAGCTTGCTTGTTTGGTGCTCGCCCAACGCTGTTACCCCCTCATTCCATCCAGCAGTTCTCTGACATAGCAGCACATGCGGATCTGCCTGGCAACTTGAAAGGGCCAATGAGTGAGTGACCAACTCCTCTCCCCGGTGATCATATGGCCCGCGATAGACTCACGGGATGCGTGCAGCTGGACTGAAATCAGGGCATGCGGGGCCCCGGATAGGACCGACGAACTCATTCCCGGCAGGAAACTGGCGTGCTGTCTCCTTTCGGGTCGTAACAGCGATATCGCTAAGGAGATCACATCACTATGCGTCAGGACATTCTCGGGCCCGGCTACATATCCCGCACCCTTTTACTTCAGGATGAAGCGGTCGCCACGATGGTTCATCATCCGGCCCCGGAGAATACTCGTGGTGCGGTGCTCTATATTCACGGGTTCGCCGATTACTTCTTCCAGACGCACATGGCGGAGCACTTAGCCGCACGCGGGTTCGACTTCTACGCGCTTGACCTGCGGCGCTACGGGCGCTCGCTCCGGCCGGGCGATATCCCCTCCTTTACCAGGGATCTGACCGAGTACTACGAGGAGCTCGACCTCGCGGTGGAGCAAATCCGGAGGGATGGCCATGGGCCCCTGGTCGTGCTGGCGCACTCGACGGGCGGCCTGATCGCTTCGCTTTGGCTGCACGACCGGCAACCGGCGCATATCGAGGCGCTCGTCCTCAATAGCCCGTGGCTGGACCTCCAGGGAACCTGGTTCAGACGCACCATCGGCACCTGGCTGATCCGGGCAGTCGGCCGGGTCCGTCCCTATGCCGAGATCCCGGCGGGAGTGGAGCCGGCCTACGGGGAGAGTCTCCACGTCGATTATCACGGTGAATGGGCCTTCAACACCGCCTGGAAGCCAGTGAGGGGATCGACCGTGCGGATCGGTTGGCTTCGCGCGATTCGGCGGGGCCACGCCCGGCTGCATAAAGGGCTTGATCTGCGCATGCCGGTGCTCGTGATGCACTCGGATAAGAGCCGGCTTGGTCTCGAAGAGTGGTCCCCTGAGGCGATGACGGCCGACACCGTGCTCGACGTCGGGCACATCTCCCGCTGGTCGACCGCAATTGGCTGGCATGTGACAACCGCGACGATCGGGGACGGGATGCACGATCTCTTCCTGTCACCGGAACCGGTGCGGAATCGGGTCTTCACCGTCATGGACGAGTGGCTCGGCAACACGGTGGGTGACCGCATGCCGGATATGGTGTCGCCGGTCTGAATGACTACCGTCGGGCGAGACTATCCAGTCTCTCCCTGATCGGATGGTAGCCTCCACAAGACGTTCCGCCACGGGAACTGATCCAAGCTCCTGTTCCTGGCTTGCAACCATTCCCCGGCTCCCGCCGTTAAGCACCCCGGTGGGATGCTCTCCACGTCAGAAACAATCTGAAACTACCTAAAGGAGAGGGGCAGGAGACTCATTGGTGGTACCCGCGATGATGGGCAATGCACAACGGACAGGGAACCAGGAGGCCAGGCGCACAGCGCCGTGAATACGATTCAGATCAGGGATGTATTGCTATGAATCATGTGCGTCGATGGGCTCGCTTGGTCATGTTATTCGGGTTGATGGTCGCCAGTATCGTGGTGGCTGGCCCGGCAGCTGCCCAGGATGGGGAAGAGGCGGCGGAGGGCTTTCCGCTCACAGCCTTCGCTGCCTGTTGCGAACCGGAGCATGCTGGGCCGTTCGTCGGCTGCGCGCCGTGGGCAGGCGTCACCGTCACGTTCGTGGCACTCGAT
>JAUJLY010000034.1 GCA_030447145.1 Thermomicrobiales bacterium | reverse complement strand
AGCACGCCGGGTAGCCCACGCACTGACCGCACACCGCCCTGCACGGCGTGGGCGCTGTCGGGCGTCCCGGCGCCGTCGACTCGGTGCTTCACTGGACGCCTGTGGTGCGGCGCACGAGGAGGTGGCTACAGACCACGACGTGCTGCCCGCAGCGTCCGCAGAAGGCGTCGATGAACTGCCCGAAGGAATAGAGGGAGCGACGTTGGAGATCGCGGACGGAGCCTTTGACGAGGACGAGCTCACTCTCCAGCAGGGAGAACCGACGGTTCTGCTGATTGTGAACGGGGACGATCGTCCGTACGAATTTCTGATCGAGGACCTCGTAGCAGTCCAGGAGATTCCTGCTGGGGGCACAACCCAGATCGAATTCACCACTCCCAATCCTGGCGACTATGCCGGCCTACTCCTCGACCCGGAGGATGAGAGTGTGGTCGCCGAGGTGACGGTGAGGGTTCAGGATGCAGGGGGGCTGCAATAGGGATTTCAGCCCACTGTTCGGAGACACCATGATGCCAGTCGCGGTCCGTGCGCTCGCCGCACAGGTGTTCTCGGCCCGTCGGCCGTAACTCGGCGATTCCCGGTCCAGGTTCCGGTGCGCTACACGAGAATGAATGCCGAAAGCGCTACGGTTGGCAACGAATGAGACTGCCCATATGACTCGGGAGCGAAGCCGCACGATTGCCGTTCATTTTGCCGGGGTTATCCATCGATACAGCAAGGGCTGGTCCAGCGGGAGTATTTACGATCCGCCGATTGAGGGCGCACGGGAGGCGTTGGCACGGATCCATGGCCGCTCTGGAGTCGTGATCTTTAAGAGGCGCGTAAATCCAGACATGCCCGGTTCCGAAAGGCAGACGGACACCGTTCTCGGCTGGTTGGAGGCGCACGGGTGTCAACGCGGCCAACGTTTCGACGAGATTACTCACGTCAAGCCACCAGCGCTCGCGTACATTGATGACAGGACGATCCGGTTCACGGACTGGAAAGCGACACTGGACGAGCTCGGCCAACTCTATCGTCTCTAATGGGGCGTTACCAGTTGTGTACCTGATCATTGGAGCCCCTGCCGTTCATGTTGCTGCCGGCGGGGTCCCGAACAGGTTGGCCCAGAGGAGCCTTGCAGCCATTCCGCGATCCGGGCGCCACTCTTCGGACAGTGCATCGAGCTCTCGCATCGTCATCGTTGGCCGAGCGTAGGCCTTCCTCGCGGCATTGAGCAGCGCGACATCGCCGGTCGGATGCGCGTCCATCGCGCCGATACCCCAGAGCAAGACGGATTGGGCCGTCCACTTACCCACCATGGGCAGTGCGAGCAAGGCGCGTGTCACCTCATCCTGATCTGACGTTGCCTGGTCGTCCGTAGGCAACCGACCCGCCAGCTGCTCCCTGGCGATGAACTGCAGTGCTTCTGCCCGCTTCCAGGTAACTCCAGACGCGCGGATGAGGCCAAGGGAGGCATCCGCCAGCTGGGAAGCGGTAGGCAAAGGGGAGAACACCCTCTCCTGGCGTATTACACCCGGATTGAACGCCATGGCGAGCTTGCGTTGGGCCGCGGCCGCGGATGCCAGCGAGACGCTTTGGCCGATGATTGCGGTGATGATGCCCGCGAAGAGCGAGCCATCGCTGTACGGTCGCATGCCGGGGAACGTTCCGCTCAGCTTCTCCAGAACCGGATCGCTCCAACTCGGCATGTTCACCCCTGTTCCGAGCACGCGGCGCGCCCATGTCGCGTGGTGCACATCACTAACCGCGGAGGATATCCGCAGTACACCCGGTATTGGTTGTGTTACTTCGCGATACACAACATGATCACCCGACGCCTCGATAACGACCAGCGTATCCTCAATCCAGGCATGTCGGGGGGAACCGTTGCCTATCCACCAAACTGGCGCGCAGGTTTCCCTGAGGGAAAACGAGGCCGGCACGTCGATGCACTGGTATCTCGAATTGTTCATCCAGTCGTGGCTCGTTTTCACAGACTTTTCATCATCCGGTGCTCCATCGCAATTGAAAGCGGTAACGCTCGTGACACCATGTGGCAATGCGTATGGCGTTCATGTGCACCGGCGTAACGTGATTTGATGAGCTTCGGACGATTCGTCTGTCTATCGAAATACTTCGTTCACAATTGCGTGAACGGGATGCCACGGAACATAACATGGGTTCGCCAAGTTCATTAGAACAGCGTGAGTGCGGAGCACATTGTGGCGTTGCCGCGTTGAAAGAAAGGAACCGGTACGCACGCATCATGATAGTCGGTTCAGGAAACCGCTCGAGCAAGTTGAAGAGGGTAAGATCTCCCGCCGCGAAGCGCTCTACCGAGCAGCGGTCCTCCGCATCGGCCACTGCCCTCGGTGCTACCGTTAGATCGGCAATGGTTCAGGGCATCCGCCCTGCCGCGACGCCAGAATCCTCACCGGTAGCGTCCCCAGGTGCTTCGCCTGCCGCCGCCATGATTTCCTCCTGCGAGCCACAGAGGCCGCAGATCGAGGAGCTAATGCTCTGGACGCGGTCTTCAGTAGATACCTCACCCAACAAATGGAATGCCCTTTTGGCGGCCATTCAGCATTACACCGGGATCATTGGGACGCCGGTGGAGATGGTGACCGTTCCTGATGCCGAATTCCGTACCGAGCTTAGTCAGGCTCCTCCAGATGGTGACGGACCGGACGTCTTGGGTCTGGTGGCGCAGTTCGTCTTCGGTCTCATTGGTGTGTACAACGAATACATCCTGACGTCGCTGCTGATCTTCGATCCGAATCTCTAACCGCTAGGTGTCGGAGTTCGAACGTTTTCCACGGCCTTCGCAACGTCGTGGACTCTCTTCTGTGCGGCGGAAGTGCTCGGTTCAATTCCCATCCTGATCGTCTTCTTCCTTGCACAGCGGTTGTTTGTTGAGGGCCTCCCGAAGGGTGCGGTGAAGAGGTAGGATCAAGCAGGCTCGGTTGCCGGTACCATCGTCCGAATTGAAATGAAGATCGATGGAACAACGGCAGGAACAGTAAGGAAGGACTTCGTGACTGAATCGACACGCATCGAACGGCCCATATTTGGAACAGAAGCAGGCCAGGTTGACACGCCCCAGTGGGTAGCCGACACCGTCTTCTACCAGATCGTCCCGGACCGCTTTGCAAAGAGCGACATGCTGATCAAACCCAATGCCATCGAGCCCTGGGATACGGATCCCACGACGTATGGTTACAAGGGCGGTGATTTACTGGGCATTGTCGAGCGGCTCGACTATCTAGTGGACCTTGGGGTGTCCGGAATCTACCTGAATCCGATCTTTCAATCGGCCTCAAATCACCGTTATCACACGCACGATTACTTCAAGGTCGATCCATTGCTGGGTGGTGACGAGGCATTCGAGGCGCTGATGGCCGCCTGCAAGGGCCGCGGCATGCGCGTCGTGCTCGATGGCGTCTTTAATCATGCGAGCCGCGGGTTCTTCTATTTCAACGACGTGCTGGAAAACGGTGCTGCTTCCCCCTGGATCGACTGGTTCCATATGAAGGACGACTACCCCGTCAACGCGTATGACCACCACGAGCCGCCGGGTTATGAGGCCTGGTGGGGCCTTCATGCCCTGCCGAAGCTCAACACCGACAATCCCCAGATGCGCGAATACCTAATGCAGGTCGGGGAATACTGGGTTCGCAAGGGGATTGACGGCTGGCGGCTTGACGTTCCCGATGAGATCACGACGCCCGGCTTTTGGGAGGAGTTTCGACAGCGGGTGCGGGCGATTAACCCGGAAGCGTACATCGTCGGGGAGATCTGGGAGGTCAACACCGAGTACCTCGCCGGTCAGCGCTTCGATGCGGTGATGAACTATGTCTTCACTGAGGCCGTCCTTGCCTTCACTGGTCGCGATCGCATCGTCAGGAAACTGCAGGAGGACCGAGCCTACAACCCGTGGCCTCCCATCGATGGTGTGGAGTACGCGCGCAAGATCGATCTGCTGCTTGGGGTCTATGACTGGAACGTCCAGAAGGCCCAGATGAATCTGCTGGACAGCCACGATACGGCTCGTGCGTTAACACTGGCCAGTGGTAATGTACGCACGCTTGAACTGGCGGCGCTCCTGCTCTTCACCTTCCCGGGTGCGCCGACCGTCTATTACGGTGATGAGATCGGTCTCGACGGCGGACTTCCCGACAACTGGGCCCGCAAGACCTTCCCGTGGGACGACGAGTCGCAATGGAATAGCGCTCTTCGGGAGCACTTCCAGGCATTGATCAAGCTCCGGCAGGATCTCCCGTCGCTGCGTCACGGTACCTATCAGGGGATTGCGGTGACGCCTGAAAGCTATGCGTTCATACGGCGACTCGAGGATGAGGTTTCCCTGGTAGCGCTGAACACCAGCGGTTATCCGGACCGGCTCGTCGTCCCTCAGGAATATTTGCTGGATCTCCAGATCGCTGCCGGGGATCTGCCCGAGGTCGAGGCGACTGAAGACGGCATGGCGGTCTCGTTGCCGGCGAGGTCCGGTGGTCTCTGGGTGGCGACCAGTGTCTGAGGGACGCCTCTCATCGGTGACACAGGACTTCATCTTCGGGACGCTGGCCACCGACGAGTTGCAGCTTGAGGAGATCCGGAAGTGCTTTCGCGGTCTTTGGCATGGGCGCAGGATCGACCCCGCTGATCCCGGACCCGGGACAAGGTAACCTTCACCGTTAGCGTCTGCGGCGATATCTCCATGCGGGAGATCGGGGTCCGCTACACCACCGACGGCCCAATGCCCGATTCCAGCTCCCCCGCTCTCCCAAAGAAGGTGCACCGTCCAAGGTGGAACACGCTGATCTGGAGTTACATTCAGGAGTGGCCTGCCGTTATCCCCCCTCAGGACCATGGCACGCTCGTTCGCTATCGCATCCGCGGTATCGCTGAGAGCGGGGCGGAGATCTGGGCGGATGAAGACGAGAGTTCCGGTGAACCGGGTCTCTTTTGCCTATGGCGTGGATCGTGACAGGGTGCCGCGCTGTCTACGCGAGGCTGCGATGTACCAGGTTTTTTTGTCAATCGATTCGCACCCGATCCGGGGAAGACGTTTAACAATCCCCTGAGTCTCAACGATCTTTGGGGCGGCACGTTGGCCGGGCTCCTCACCCACATGGATCACATTGCCCAGCTTGGCGCGACCATCATCTGGTTGACACCAATCTTCCCCTCCCCCACCCACCACGGATACGATGCGACCGATTACACCTCGGTTGAGCCGCGACTCGGAACTGAAGAGGATCTCCTCACCGCCATTGAAGCGGCACACGTGCGGGGAATACGCGTGCTGCTCGATTTTGTCGCGAATCACGTGTCCAACCAGCACCCGTCGTTCAAGCGCGTCATGATGGATTCTACAGGTCCTTCTTCGGGGTAGAGACGATGCCACAGCTGACGGTTGATCGAGATGCTGTAGCCAATCACCTGATCGATGCCGCAAGGTGCTGGCTTGAACGGGGCGTCGATGGCTACCGTCTCGAATATGCAAACGGGCCGTCGCTGGCGTTCTGGTCCAGGTTTCACCAGTCTCACAGGGATACCGAACCCAAGGTCGCGCTCATTGGCGGGGTGGTCGAAAGCGCAGACACGATGGCGTCCTACGAGGGTCGTCTGGACGGAACGCTGGACTTCCTGTTGCTGGAGCAATTCCGCGCATTCCTTGCGTTCGACCTTATTGGTGCTGACGAGTTCTGGAGGTTCGTCAGTCGGCATCTCACCTGGTTCCCGGAAAACCTTTCGCTGCCCAGTTTTCTGGACAACCACGACATGAACCGGTTTCTCTGGATAGCCGGGGGCGATATTCGCCGGCTGAAGCTGGCCGCGCTCGTGCGGTGCTCCACGCCACATCCGCCCATCATCTACTACGGGACAGAAGTGGGTCTCAGCCAGTGGCATGACCTCGAGCATCCAGACGGTTCTCGCCGGATGGAGGAATCGCGGACGCCCATGCTGTGGGGAGATCAGCAAGATGTTGACCTGAAGTCGTTCTTTCGAAGTCTCATCTTCTGGCGTCGGCGTTACGGAATCCATGGCATCAAGCCGGAGTTCGTCTTCGCTAACGACTCAGGGCTCCTGATCCTCAGGCTTAACGTGTGGTTCGTAGTTGTCGCCCGCAGTGAGATCGATATCGCCGTCGACTTCCGCGAACACGGCGAGGTTTGGCTGGCGCTCGCGACCGAGCTTGACGTTCAGCTGCACGGGTCGGCGCTGCAGATGCCCGCAATGAGCGGAGCGGTGCGTCGGGCCTGATTCGCATCGAAGCCGCATACTTGCTGAGAGCAAACCGTATCGGCAGCGATGGAGGCATTCAGTGCGAACGGCCGTGGTCCATATTCGAAGCGAGCGCACCCTCGAAGCGGCGGCATCCGTGCTGCCATCACTGATCGATGACATCGATGGTTCGGTGGCGATCCTGCCCTCGTCGCTTGACTATCGCGATCCAGTAGCGGAAGCGGTGCTTACTCAGCTGCCCCAAGGCAGTACACCAGAGATCGTGACGCCCATCAGTGGCTCCGCAGCCCGGCGGGCTTTTCTCTTGCCTACCGTCCTGGGTGACTGGCGGGATGTACCGATCAACGTCCCAGGAGTGAGCGTTGAGTCGGCGTTGATGCCGAAAGCGGTTGCATCTGCAGAGCATCGGATCATCGGGGTAGACGTTGTTGAGGTTTCGCGGCACGGGCCGTTTGTCCTTGATGTTCCCGCACGGTATGTGCATCCCAGACAGCGCCTGCGGCTCGTCGCGGATCGCTCGAGGTCCAGTCTCGTCGCCGAGGTAGCTGCGGCGCTCCCCATCAGCCTGTCTGTCGTCAGTCTGACCCTACCCGAGGGCACGTTCCTCGCCGCCACAAAGGATATCATCGCGGCCGAGCTGGTTGCTTTGGCGCTTGCGGAGCGGTGTATCGGATCGGTTCGCGACTTTACCGGGCCCTGGGAGGACGCTGTTGTGCAACGCGCCACAGAGCTGGAGTTAGGCGTCCTGATGCCAGCCCGGATCCGCCTCGTTGCAGATGGACGGTGCCTGCATGAGGCGTGGGCCGATACCTTGCAGGAGCATGTTCGGAGGCGCCTCGGTATTCCCGGCACTTCGAGCTGGCGACCATAGAAGACTATGGCACGAGCATTGCAAGGTTAAAGCACGTTTCCGGAAATCGTCGTGACGAGCAGCGATTTCATTGGTAAGATGGTACAAATGGACCATCAGCTCAGTAAAGGGCATCGGCAACGTGAGAGAGCCGGGGGTCGTGCTCAAAGACGATCCCAAGTTGCAGGAGTTATATGGTGAACACAGTGTTGCTGAAGCTCATTCGCGAGTGGATCGAAACCCTACTTCGGCGACCCCAGCCAGTGCTTGTACCTGTCCGCGTAGAGAACCCGCGCCGCAACTAATCGTTGCGTCGGCGCGCATGAGTGGTCCGGGGTGACGCCTGTCATCCAATGAATCCGGAGGAGCCGTGCATGCGGCTCATCCAGTGGTGCGGAAGCTCGGCATTTATGTTCCCGGTTTCAATGGGGCAATAAGTGGCGGGCTTCTTGCACCCCTTTGACGGACCGAATATGAGCTGCTATGCCAGCCGTGTTGCGGACATGCTTACGTCCGGAAAGTCCGTTGACACACAGAGAATCGTGTACACCTGATGACCCTAATCAGGGGTTGCTCCATCTGCTGGATACCAGTTGGGGTGAGTGGTGCTCCTTTCTCGACCGTGTGCCTGCGCGCTCAGTGCTAGAACCCGGTGTATGCGGCGAGTGGTCGGTGAAGGATCCGGGGGCCATATCGCGGTCTGGGATGATGTCGCCGTGCGGAAGGTGGAGGCTTTGTGCGACGGCGAGAAGCCGCTCGTGATCCGGGATGCCAATGGGTTCAACGCCCGGGAGGTCGAGTTGCGGGCAGACCACGACATCACCGACTTGCTGGAAGAGATGCGAGCCAACCATGTCCGCTTGCTCGCCGCTATTGAGGGAGCATCTGCCGGGTCCGGTGCTATTATCGACCGGGTAAGGGCCACCATTGCTGAGGATACTTGGGAGCATTACGATATGCACCGGCGGCAAATCGATCGGGCCTTTCCTCTCCGGTAGTTTCTCGCCCGCATGACGGGCCAGTCCTCCCCTGCTCCTCCGCGCACCCGCGGCGGAGTGTTCCTTTGTCTCTTCCTGGTGACCGTTCTTCTTCTAGCCGGATGCACAGTTACTGGACGAAATTCGTCGCTCGTGGACGACGTAGTGACGTGTCTCAGCAAGCTCCGTGAGCGGCCAGCGATTGTCAGTGGCGTGTTCGTAGAACCCAACGACGGCCATGAGCCCGTCATCGAAGAGCTCGTCGCGGCTCAGTGCACCATTGACCTCACGATCTACATGCTGACGGATGAGACGGTGTTTACGGCATTGACCGATGCTGCATCGTGAGGTGTTCGTGTGCGGGTCATTCTCGACCAGCATCCGTTCGGCATGTTTGGGGACCAGCAGGAGGCGATGGACCGGCTTATTGCTGCTGGCGTGGAGGTGCAATGGGGACAGGACCAGTATCAGTTCACCCACGCAAAATACATGGTGATCGATGGGCGCGTTGCCCTCATCATGAACCAGAATCTCACCCGCTCCGCGTTCGAGGGAAACCGGGAATACGGCGTTGTGACAACGGAGCCCAATGTTGTCGATCATGCGCAGTCAATATTCGAGGCCGACTGGGATGGTTCCCGCCCGAATGCCTCAGCAGGACCGCTGGTGGTAAGCCCCGAGAATAGTCGCGAGCGGATAACGCGCATGATCAGCGAGGCGGCGACCTCGATCGACTTCTACGCCGAGCTGATCAGGGATACCGGGCTTATCGAGACGCTGCAGGATGCGGTCAATCGAGGTGTCAGTGTTCGCCTGATCGTCAACGCCACGGTCGATCCTGAGGATCTCGAAGCGCTCGTCGATCTCTCCCGCAACGGCGTCGAGGTGCGAATGATGGAGTCCTTGTACATCCACTCGAAGACGATGATCTTCGATATTGATTCAGCGCTCATTGGATCACACAATTACACCATGACGTCGTTGGACCGTAACCGTGAGCTGGGTATCGTCATCAACGATAAGCAACTCGTTTCGCGCGTTGTTGCTATCTACGAACGCGATTCGCTCAGGGCAATTCCCGCTGAACCCGTTGCATTGGTTGCTCCCTTCCGCATCGGTCTGGCAGACATCGGAATAGAGCCTGTGGGCACCGGCAACAGAGCCACCCTTGTCGTTCAGCAGGATGCGCCTATAATCCGATTGATTCACCTGCAGTCACCGACTGTGCTGGTTACCCAATAGCGGAGGCATGTATGTTCGATGTCCTGCCTGTCCCCCTACCCCGGTATGTTGTAGGCCCATTGATGGGTCTTCTCGTTGCCGGCCTCTACGCGGTTACCAACAATCATCTGGGAATCAGCGGTGCCTATGTCCAGTTCGTGGACCGGTCCCGGGGCTGCTCAACTGAGACCTGGCGACTCTGGTTCCTCGGAGGCACCATTGCTGGGGCGGCGATGGTGGCCTTTCTTGGCGGCAACCCGCAAGCCGGGCCTGGATACGGCGCCCTGGGCGAATATCTCCCCATGCCAGCCCTTATTGCTGTTCTTCTGGTAAGGTGGTGCATTGATCGGTTTTGGCGCACGCTGGGCAGGCGCCTGTACCTCCGGCCACGGTCTCACCGGTTGCGCCACTGGATCGCGCGGGAGTATGGTCGCCGTCTGCACGTTTGTCGTTACCGCGGTTGCTGTGACCTTCTTGCTGCACCTGCTGACAGCTGGTGAGCTATGAGTCGTCTATCCCTCATATGTGGATTGTTCGGCCTGGGATTCGCGGCTGTATTCGCGGCTGCTGG
The DNA here is from genome assembly GCA_030447145.1 of Thermomicrobiales bacterium. Taxonomy (GTDB): domain Bacteria; phylum Chloroflexota; class Chloroflexia; order Thermomicrobiales; family UBA6265; genus UBA6265. Next base: position 3,615 of record JAUJLY010000034.1, on the reverse strand, counting down.
CTTCAACCAGTACGACGTTATCCATGAGATGCTCTTGCTTGAGAATTTCGAGCCGGGCCTGACGATGGCATCGGCTGTTGGCACGGCCTTCGTGATCCTCCGGGTGCTGGAACGTCGGAGATGGCAGACGCCGCTTGGGGGACAGTTGCAACTGCGGCGCTGGAACGCCGAGCGTAAGCACGTACTCGGCGGTATGGTGTTCGGTACGGGCTGGGCGATCACCGGCGCTTGCCCTGGCACGGCGTCGACCATGATCGGCGGAGGCAGCGTCCTGGGCATTGTGCTCGCCGTGGGTATAGTCGCCGGGATAACGCTGCGAGACATGATCGTGAGCACGCCTCAAGCAACTCCCCTGGCCGTCGCTGATCCGGTCACTGCGCGGTCGAGCTGACCGGATCAATATCGTAGCCGCGTCGCTGGCCAGGCCCGGAGGCGGCGACGCCCTCGATAATTCAGCGAACGCTGCTCCATGAAGACTGGTTCCATCCCCTTCGGTTCCTGGTTCGATATTCCACAAATCAGGTACTTGACAAGCAGTCATGTGTACGTATATAGTGTTCGTACAGTCCCGAGGGGCTGGGCACATGGCATCGGCCGACCGGCGTTCAGAATGGCGAACATCGCTGCGGGGCTTTGTTCAATCACCAAGTGAACGGCGGGGTGCAGGAGGCGAACGATACGCGTTGCGGGGCGTCGTATCGAAACGATCCTGGACAGGGCATGGTGCTTGTGCCCCCCCTATCGGGACTTTCGTTTCAAACCTCCAGATAATTTGCGCAGCGAGCGAAAAACGACCTTCCTGCCTTGGCAGGAAGGTCGTTTACATTGCAGGTAGCCCGTAGGGGATTCGAACCCCTGATCTCCGCCTTGAGAGGGCGGTGTCCTAGGCCGCTAGACGAACGGGCCGTGAAGCAACGGTCGGTATCTTACTACACGGCCCCTGCCCGGTCAAACCTCTGATTTCAATTTATGTCAGCTGACGAGTGCTCCATCACCCAGCGTGCCGTCGACGAGATCAAGCAGATCTTCAATTTCGAAGGGCTTGTGGAGGAATGGTACGCCCTGTTTTGAGGAACATCTCTCGATAGCGCTCATCAGGATTACTTTTGGTGCCTGCCCGGATTTTTGCCGATGTATATAATACACGAGCTGATGCCCATCGACATCGGGCATCATGAGGTCAGAGATTACCAGGCTAGGCGATTCTCGCTGCAGGATATGTATCGCTTCTCGCCCGTTACAGGCGTTGCATACGCGGTAGCCTTCGTCCTCCAGGAGGTCCGAGAGAAACCCGACGATCTGGGGTTCATCGTCCACCACGAGAATGGTGGGTCTGGACGCGTTCCGACCCGAAACGTGGGCGATTTCTGTTGATGTGGTGCCGCCTGACAGGCGGGCATGGAGATTCATGAAAGGGATTCCAGTCTTGACCGATTCCAGCGTGAGTCTGATGTGTGATAACGAAAGCAGAGGTGGCCTCACGCGACTTCTTGACCGGGAACGCAACTCCTGTGCCAGCAAGAGGGCTAGGGTGCCAGCCTGTGCATGCTCCAGGAACCCTCATCTCCACGGCGATAGCCAATCCGGTCATGCAGCCGGTTCGGGCGGCCCTGCCAGAACTCCATGCTGTCCGGTTCAATGCGAAATCCGCCCCAATGGTTTGGGCGTTTCAGTTTCTCTCCGCGTTCGAGCGCCTCCTTGGCCTGCTGGAACCGGGCCTCGAGCCACGCCCGGTTGGGAATTTCCTGGCTTTGCGGTGACACAACGGCGCCGATCTGGCTTCCACAGGGCCGGGTCTGGAAATAGGCGTCTGATTCGTCGTCACCAATGCGTGTCGCGATTCCCCCGATCCGCACTTGGCGCTGAAGTGATGGCCAGTAGAAGAGCGCCGCGACGTGTGGATTCGCAGCGATCTCCCTCCCCTTCTGACTCTCATAATTCGTAAAGAACACGAATCCTCGCTGATCAAACTGTTTCATCAGCACCGTACGGGAGGATGGAACACCATCGACCCCGACCGTCGAAAGAATGAGCGCGTTGGCCTCACCAACGTGGGTTTCCAGCACCTCGGCAAACCAGCTCGAGAACTGCGCGATCGGGTCGCGGTCGGCATCCTCATCGCCCAGGCGAGCATGTTCGTAGGACACTCGCATCGAGGAAAGGGGCTCGTTCATGTATGCTCTTACTCAATATGGTCGGATGCAAGGAAACGGTTCGGAGTTGGGCAACATGGAGCGGTGGACCACTCCCCGAACGGTAGCAGAGCAAGCATACGCGAGTTTCTGCACATGCGATGAGCTGTCCCCTCATGAGCACCGTGGGTACAACCTCCTGGCCGTGTGACATTGATGGTGAGAAAAGAACCGGCTCCCGTGACTGCCCCTGGACGTTCGAGGACGCATGGCCGCGTGATTCGATGCTAACGGGCCCGAGCGGGAGAGGTAGCAGAACCGGGACAGGAAGGACGAGCCAATGGTGACGCTCCGTCAGGCGAAACCTCGCCGCGAAGATGAAGGGATCGGTATTGATCCCCACGACATTGAGACGCTCCAGGCAATCGAGAGGCGACTCCTCTGGCTCGCTACACAGATCGTGCATCACGCCAACAACGTCCGGGAAAACCCGGATAAACCAACCAAGGTAGGCGGGCATCAGGCCAGTTCCGCATCGGTCGTCACGATCCTTACTGCCCTCTACTTCCATTTCTTGAGAGCAGGTGACCGTGTTTCAATTAAACCCCATGCGTCGCCTGTTTATCATGCCGCCCAGTATCTTCTCGGGAATCTGGAACAAAAGTATCTGACGATGCTTCGCGAGTTTGGAGGGCTGCAGTCCTACCCTTCCCGTACGAAGGATCCGGACCCGGTCGATTTCTCAACCGGCTCAGTAGGCCTTGGTGCTGTCGCTCCGGTCTATGCGGCGCTAGCCAGCGAGTATGCCCATCTCCACTTTGGTGATGTGACTTCCGGCCGGTTTATCGCCCTCATGGGTGATGCGGAGCTCGACGAAGGCAACGTCTGGGAGACCGTGGCCGAGGAGGCTGTGCAGGGGCTCGGGAACGTTATCTGGATCGTGGACCTTAATCGCCAGAGCCTGGACCGGGTGATCCCGGGGATCAAGGCATCGCGTCTGAAGCGACTCTTTGCCGGAGCTGGCTGGCATGTGCTGGAGGCCAAGTACGGAACATCTCTCGAAGCGGTGATGGAAAGTCCGCGCGGCGCTGCGTTGCGGGACCGCATCGACGATATGCCTAACGAAGAGTACCAGGCGCTTATCCGTGTCACGGATGGTGCGGAGCTACGCCGCCGGCTGGCGGATGTCGCCGATGCAAACCGGCACAAGGCGATCCTGGCGTCCGTCAAGCACGTCTCTGATGCTGATCTCCCGACGTTAATCTCCAACCTCGGCGGACACGATCTGCCAAAGCTCATCCAGCTCCTTAATGAGGCCGACAGCATCGAGCATGGTCCCGTGGTGATCTTCGCCTATACCGTGAAGGGATACGGGCTGCCAATGGCGGGCGATCCCCTGAATCACTCCCAGCTACTAACCGAGGCGCAGATGGAGGCGGTGCGCCAGGACATGGGGCTGCAGCCCTCACAGGTTTGGGATGCG
>JAUJLY010000033.1:4392-13468 GCA_030447145.1 Thermomicrobiales bacterium | reverse complement strand
TCAACACGTTTCGGGAAGATTTGCTTGCGATCTCTTGCAACCTCGCCACATTACGCTATGATCGATTTGGGTCCATATCGCTGGTGACAGCGTGACTATTCGTAGCCTGACACACGTTGGGAAGACATCTACCGGCCAGCGGCTGGTTCGATGTGCCCCGGGGTTGGTTGGGTGTGCCTGCCTGAGGCACTACAGGAACTCAGGCGCTCTTTGGGAGAGCGCACTGATCCCAAGACAATTGGAAGAGATGGACACAGTACAGATAATCGACCAGAACCAGGAAGACGAGCGCCTCGTTGCAAGAGCGCAACAGGGTGATCTCGATGCCTTCAACCGATTGGTGGTGCGTCATGAGCGCGCCGTCTACAACGTTTGCCTGCGGCTGCTGCGAGACCCTTCACAGGCCGAGGACGCAACGCAGGACGCATTCATTCGCGCATGGGGCGCAATCGACAGCTTCCGTGGTGGCCAAGTCCGTCCCTGGTTGCTTCGTATCGCTACAAACCGGGCCTACGATCTCCTTCGATCGAAGTCCCACCGACCGGCAGAATCACTGGATTCACAGCCGTTCGAAATCGAACCAGAGTGGACCTCCCAAGCCCCTGGTGCCGAACAACCGGAAACCTTCGCTACTCGTTCCGAACTGAGTGCCCATCTTGAGCACGCCCTCGCTGTCCTTCCCGAAGACCAGCGGCTGTCGATCATCCTTTCGGACGTGCAGGGCTACGCATACGAAGAGATCGCCGAGGTGATGAATGTTGCCGTCGGCACAATTAAGTCCCGCATTAGCCGGGGCCGCTCGCGCCTTCGGGCTGTGCTTCAAGGAAGCGAGAGAGATCGGGAACTGACGGAGAGCTTCGGTCGTCTTAACAGCGTGTAGTTCTCCTCCTGACTACACGAAGGTTAGATGAGCGGGCCCGCCTGCAGCTGTGTCAGAGCACCACGTCCGGCTTTACATTTCTCTCCGGAGAATGAAAGCAACGCTGGCACAGCCGGGGCGACATATCAGATCAGGATCTCCATGATCACGTATATGCACACCACCAACCATCTGAGCGACGAGTTGCTGAACAGCTGGGTCGACGGCGTTGTTACGACCGATGAGCGCAGCATGATCTCTACGCATCTTGAGCACTGCCAACTCTGCCGCGATGAGCTTGAATCGCTTCGCACTGTCAAACGACTCCTCTCCGATCTTCCACAGGTTCGGCTTCCTCGATCTTTCCAGCTCACACCTGAGCAGGCGCGTGACCGTGATACCGGAACCGAATCGGCGACTCATGCGTCTGAGAGTGAGAACCCGGCGCAAGTGCCAGGACCGCTCAACGACATCGTGGACGAGGGCCGGGCAGTTCCGGACAGCGACACGACCGAGACCGGTAATGCACTGGCCTTCCCTGGGGTTTCCCCCGGGTGCTTGCCGCCATTGCCTTCGCTTTGGCCGTCGTTCTGGCGGGGATCCGGGTCGTAGCACATCGAGCCGGTCGGTTACGCCCGGCACCATAGCCGGTCATCCACGCGTTTGATGGCGGATGACCCCGAAGGAGTCATGTATGCAGTCCGGCATCAAATCTCGTCCCAGTGGAGCGTTGCTCTTTCCCTTTCTCATGGCCCTTATCGTTGCGACGGTGGCACTCTTGCCGTCTGTCGCGGCTGCACAGTCAACCCCGGTCGCCGAGGAGACGATTCGGACGATCACGGTGAACGGCACGGGAGTCGTCTCCACCACGCCTGATACTGCAAGCGTCATGCTTGGCATTCGGAGCACAAATGAATCGCTCCATACTGCCCAAGGTGACGTGACACGGCGCCTCACTGGAGTCACGCAGACGCTCATCGAGGCTGGTATTGCAGAGGAAGACATTACGACCGCGCAGTACACCATCATTCCGATTCCGGAATATGACCGCGATGGCAATTACAAGGGAATCCAGCAATATGAGGTCTCTGTCGGGCTTGCCGTCACAGTCCACGATCTGGATTTGCTCGAAACCTTGCTCGATTCGACCGTCGACGCCGGCGTGAATGATGTCTGGGGCATCTCCATGTATGTCGATGACACATCGGCCGCGGCAAGTGAGGCACGAACGGCTGCCATGGCGGATGCCCGGGCGCGGGCCGAAGAGTACGCCCGGGCCGAAGGCTTGCTCATCACCGGCGTCTACAGCATCAACGAGCTGTCAGCTCCGGAGCCCAAATCGACGCGCATGGACGCACCGATGGACGTCGACTACGAGGCTGCTTCGGGGGCTGCCGAGGCAATGCCTGTGCCGATTGGTCCAGGCTCCACAGACATCCGGGTTGACGTGGAAGTGGTCTACATCATCGAGCAGGGCAATGGATAGGTCCTTGTACTCCCTCTAGACACCTCATCTTCCGGCTCCGGGCATTTGCCCGGAGCCGTTCGCGTATCATGTCCCCGAGCCGGACGTCATAGTCACCGCCCGACCGAGGAGTGTGCTCGCATGCGACCCATCATCAAGGACTACGCGCGAATGATCGCTGTTGCGATCCTCTTCCTCGGGGTCTTCGGCCTCGCATCGTTGCTGCTGCAGCGCACCAATGCCGACAACGAGGTTGAGCCGGTCCAGGCAACTCCCGTCGCGGATGCAAGTACGGATCTCCTGGTGGACGTCGACTGGCTTGCCCAACGGCTGGATGATGGTACCGCCCCCCCTGTCATCATCGATGTCGGGGAAGCGGATCAGTACGCGCGTGAGCACATTCCTGGCGCCGTCCATCTCTGGTGGCAAGACACGATGAACCTTAACGGCGCTGGCTACGGTGAGGCTTTCGGACTCGCAAGCAACGCGTCGTATCGCCCCGAGATCGGTGAATCCCAGGATCAGACCATTGTCGTCTACGACAACAGCGGGAGCAAATGGGCATCCCGGCTGGTTTGGCAGCTCAGGACGAGCGGCTATGCAAATGCTGTTGTCCTTGACGGAGGTCTGGCCGCGTGGAAGGGAGCCGGGAATCCCACAACTTCTTCCCCTGCCACGCCGTCAGCCGTCGCATCCCCGGTCGATACCTGGGTCCAGGATAACGAGATCACCACGGACCAGCTTGCAGCCTGGCTGGACGACCCTAATGTGGTGGTGATCGACACCCGGAGCGACGATCAAAAGCGAGATACCGTCAACGACACGATCCGGACCGGCCAGATTCCCGGGGCACTCTCCCTTCTGGCCTCTGCTGTCATTCGCGACGACGGCACATTTGCCTCACCATCCGAGCTCCAGGAGATCCTCGCTCCGTTGGGTTTGGAGCGTGAAAACACCGTCGTCGTCTACGGCCGCTTCGGCGTCGAAACCGGCCAGGTCTGGCTCGCGCTTCGTCTCGCAGGGTATGAGGACGTGAGGGTCTACGACGACGGTTGGATTGGCTGGGGTTATGACGAGGGTTTGCCAATAGAGCCGATCGCTACGCCAATGCCGTGACGCAGACCGTTGGTACGGCGGTATGGTCCTTGGTGGATACGGCACGGATCGCCAAGCGTTGAGCAGTTGCCGCGAGACATCAAGGTGCCCGCGAGCGCCCACGGATAAACTTGCGACACAAACAAGAAGCCCGGAGCTCTTTCGAGATTCCGGGCTTCAATGTCTTTGGCCAGTTCAGGCTATGCTCCGTACTTCCGCTCCACCAGGGCGACGAACTCATCGATGTCGTGACGGATAACTTCGAGGCTCGAACGCCAGAAATCCGGCGTCTGGATATCAAACCCGAACCGCCCTGCGAGGTCAGCGGCGTCCGCCATGCCGGTCGACGAGAGAAGGTCATCGTAGCCCGCGCGAAAGGCCTCCGGGTTCTCCCGGTACCTCGCATAGAGGCCGAGACCGAAAAGCAAGCCGAACATATACGGGTAGTTGTAGAACGCGACGTTGGGACTGTAGTAGTGCCCCTTGACCGCCCACATATAGGGGTGGAGCCCTTCCTCGGCGATTCCATCGCCGTAGGTTTGCTTTTGGGCATCGGTCATGAGGACACTGAATTCATCCGGAGAGAATTGTCGCTCGGCCCGCTGCTCGAAGATAGCCTGCTCAAAGAGGAAACGGCTGCTGATATCCACCACGATCTGGGCCGCGTCCACCAGCGCACCCTCCAGAATGGCGAACTTCTCATCAGCACTGCCCTTCTCGATCGCTGCCTTCCGCAGGATCGTTTCGCAGAAGGTGCTCGCCATTTCCGCGAGTGTCATGGGTGTCTCGGAGCGCTGCAGAACGGTCCGCTCCCGCTCACAGACATTGTGGTAGGCATGACCCAACTCGTGCGCCATCGTGCTGACACCTTCGAATGACGGTGTGAAGTTGGAGAGCACAGCCGACTTGCCGTCGCTTGTGCCAGAGCAAAACGCACCGCCAACTTTTCCGGGGCGTGGCTCAGCATCGATCCACTGCTCGTCCAGTGCTTGCTGCACCATATCCCGCATCCTGTCGGAATAGGTGCCAAACTGATCCATGAGGAAACTCATGCCCTCATCCCACGACCACTCGCGGTTGTTGTCACCAACCGGTGCGGTGATGTCGTACCACATCAGCTTGTCGATCCCGAGAGCCGTCGCCTTGGCATCGAAGTACCGACGGATATCAGGGAACGCCTCCCGGGCGGCCTGCATCATCGCATCCATCGTCTTGCGGTCGATGTGATTCTGGAAGAGCGATTGCTCGAGCCCACTCTCCCAGTTTCGACGCCGCGCCAGGATGACGTGCTCACCCTTCACCCCATTGAGTGCCGCAGCAATCGGGGTTTCCCACTGCTTCCAGGCGGCGATCTCCGCCTCGAATGCCCGCCGCCGAACGTCACGATCGGGGTCCGTGGCCAGGTTTCGCACCTCACTCATCGGCAACTCGACCTCGTCGCCCGGTCGCTTCTCGAAGCGGACCATGATCTGGGAGGTCAGGTCGTCGTGCAGCTTCCCGAAGGCCGAGCCACCGGAGAGCGTCATCTCGCTAGCAAGGTCCTCCTCTGCCTGCGGCATCAGGTGCTCGGCCTCAACCTTTGCCTTATGCAAAAAGTATGCGTGATCCCTGGCGATATCGGAGGATGCGATGTATGCCTCGATATCCTGCTTGCCCAACCAGGCAGTCAAGCGCGTATTCGCCTGGCGGAAGGGCAGCAGGGCGATCTGGCACTCGCTCATGTGTCGCTGCGCGAGTTTGTCACGGGAGTTCACCGCCACATGGAGGTGGACATAGGGCATGATGATGGAGACCCGGTCGAGTAGCCGGATCAACGCGTCGAGAACGTTGTCCCCATCTGCTGTGATGTCTGTCGATGATTCACGGCTCGTGATCTCCTCGACAAGCCTCGAGAAGGAAGCCGTATCACTTTTCATCTGCTTGACGGCAGAGGCAAACTCCGGAGAGCTGAGTCCCGGGAAATACTGATCCAGGTTCCAGTGCGGCAACGCTCGTTGTACGGTTGCTTTGACCACGTGCATCCTCTTCATGTGAAACAGGCTCAGGTTTGTCAGATACCTGCAAGGGCGGAGAAGGTGACGTTCCTGGCGTTCTTCTCGGCGTAGCGCAGATCCCACTCAGTAGTGAAGAGAATAACCGGTCGCCCCTCCTGATCCTCTGCACGCATCCGGCCGCGACCGTTTCCGATCGATGTGATATCGGCATCGTCGCCCGTCACCCAGCGCGCGGCCGAGTACGTCAGCGGCTCCATAATCGTTTCGACGTTGTATTCGGCCTCAAGACGATACCGTACGACCTCGAATTGCAGTGCGCCGACAGCCCCCATGATCGGTTCACGACTGCCGCTGCTGACCGGGTAAAAGAGCTGGATCCCGCCCTCTTCCTCGATCTGCGTCAGTCCTTTCAGGAACTGCTTGTACTTGTCTGCCCGCGCATGTCGTAGTAATGCGAAGTGCTCCGGCTGGAATCTCGGCAGCGCGGTGAACTGGCCGACATCCTCACTGCTGATTGTGTCGCCAATGGTGAATGTGCCAGGATTGATGAGCCCGACGACATCCCCGGCGAAGGCCTCGTCCACAACCTCGCGATCCTGCCCGAAGAGCCGCATCGGTCGCGCAAGACGCACCTTCCGCTTCAGGCGTGGATGCCAGGCATCCATGTCCCGCTCGAACTTGCCAGAAACGACGCGGAAGTAGGCAACACGGTCGCGATGCCGAGGGTCCATGTTTGCCTGGACCTTGAAGACGAATCCGGAGAACCGGTCATCCTCGGGCTCCATCGTCTCCTTGTCGGTCCGTTGCGGAGCAGGCTCGGGCGCAAAGTGGATGAACGTCTCGAGGAAGAGCTGGACCCCGAAGGTGGTGAGCGCAGAACCGAATGATACCGGCGTCAACCGACCCGCGCGCCCCTCGTCGATATCGAATGGCGTGCCCGCCAGCTCCAGCAGCTCGATCTCCTCTCGCAGCTTCGCCGCTTGCTGTTCGCCTATCTTCTCGGCAAGCAAGGGATCGCTGAGGTCGCTCACCTGCACAGGTACGCGCCTCGAACCGTGCTCGGTGCGCTCATAGAGCTGCACCGTGTTGGTCATTCTATCGTAGACGCCCTTGAAGTCCTGGCCATCACCGATCGGCCAATTCATCGGGTACGTCTGCAGCCCAAGCGTCTGCTCGATCTCGTCCATCAGGTCGAGTGGCTCTTTCGCCGGCCGGTCAACCTTATTGATGAACGTGAAGATAGGAGTATGGCGACGGCGGCAGACCTCGAACAGCTTCAGGGTCTGCGGCTCGATGCCACGCGCCCCATCCAGCACCATGACCGCACTATCAACTGCGGTCAGCGTGCGATAGGTGTCTTCGGAGAAATCCTGGTGACCGGGAGTATCGAGGAGGTTAAGCTGGCGTCCACCATATGGGAAGGCAAGCACCGTCGAGGTAATCGAGATGCCGCGCTCCCTCTCGATATCCATCCAGTCGGAGGCCGCATGCCGCTGGGACTTCCGGGCCGTCACTGAGCCAGCCAGCTGAACCGCTCCGCCATAAAGCAGCAGCTTTTCTGTCAGTGTCGTCTTGCCGGCGTCGGGATGGGAAATGATGGCAAAGGTTCGGCGCTTGGCAACCTCCTGCCCAAGAGGTGACGTCGTGTGTGTTGTGGCAGCAGTAGCTATTGTGTCGCTCATTGAGTAGTACGTACTTCCTTGGTAAAGCTGAGGGTACTTGAGGGGCATGCACGCGAGATTTGGGACGGTATCTATGTGTCAGTCTCATCAGTGCGGGGAACAATCGGCTTGAGGTAGAGCAAAACCTCGTTCATGCCGACTTTAAGGACCCGGCTGATGGTGTACTTGGTCTTGCGAGCATGATCACGGAATGACCCACCCGCTCGGAACTGACCGACACGCATATCGCGACTGGTTCGGGAGACAATCTCATACGTCCAGCGGCCGCAATCCTCGCAGGTGAAGTACTGATCGCGCTCATCCGTCGGACCAGTGAACCCCCGCTTGTAGAAGAGCGTGTTGGTACTCCCGCACCAGGGACACTCGCGGCGGTTTTTTTGCATCGTTCGGTCTTCCGACGGCGTCTGGAGCGCGTCTGTGCGCGGTGCGAGACCCGGTCGCCGCAGATGTTGCATGCGTGATCGATCCACCAAGGGGCCATCCTCCTGTCCCGGAGCGGCGGCGCCAGATGCAGCATGGCGGTCACGCGTGAATACGGGCCGGCACCTTTCGCCCGCCGCAGCCGAAGTACAGACCCTATGGTACATCACGAGCCGGGACGGGTCCCCGTCGGAAACGCGGCCGGGGATCATTAAGGTCGCTTGAGTATTATACCCCCTCGGGGTACAATAAACTCATAGTAGTTCCGTTTAGCACTTGCAGATGAAGGGCCTCACGATGAGCCAGGGGCGTACATCTCCCACATTCCAGACATCATTCCCCGTCGAGGGGATGACATGCGCATCCTGTGTACGCCGCGTCGAAAAGGCGCTTCAGAAGGTCGACGGGGTTTCGGCCGTCAATGTGAACCTCGCGACAGAGCGAGCGAGCGTGGATATTGAGGAAGGCGTTTCGTCGGATGATCTTCGCGCCGCTGTTGAAAAGGCCGGATATACACCGGGACAAATCGAGATTCCTGCGATCGCTCGTGAACCGGCCCCAGCCGACACTTCACCGGACTCCGGAGAGGTTTCGTTCAGTGTCGAAGGCATGACATGCGCCTCGTGCGTCCGTCGCGTGGAGCGAGCACTGGAGAAGGTTGAAGGCGTCTCGGCCGTGAATGTCAACCTTGCGACGGAGCGCGCGACCGTCGCCTACGGGAATGGTGTTACCGCCCACGATCTACGCACATCCGTCGAGAAGGCGGGGTATGTTCCAGGTGAAATTTCACTTGCGACTCCCTCCCCATCGCCGGTTTCGATGCCACCGGATTCTGGCCCCAGCCAGGAAGAGCGCGACGCCGAAAAGCGGGACCGCAAACGTGATGCCTACATCACCAACCTCAAGCGCAAGAGCCTGATCAGCCTCGCCATTGGCGTCGTGATGATGGTCCTGATGTACGTGCCATTACTGATGAGTGAGCGGACACTTGCGCCCTTCCTGCTGATTGGTGCGACCGTCGTCCAGTTTTGGGCAGGCAAGGTCTTCTACCAGGCGACATGGGCCGCGCTCAAGCACGGCGCCACCAACATGAACACCCTCGTCGCGGTCGGCACCAGCGTCGCCTACGGCTACAGTGCTTTCGTCACCCTCTGGCCCCCTCTCGCGGAGAGATGGCAGATTCCCTACCACCTCTACTACGAAGCGTCGGTCATCATCATTGCGCTCATCCTCATGGGGCGATGGCTGGAAGCGCGTGCAAAGAAGCGCACCGGAGACGCAATTCGGGCGCTCATGGGGCTCCGAGCTGAAACGGCGAGAGTCATCCGCGATGGTCGTGAGATTGACATCCCGACCGACGAGGTTGTCGTCGGCGATCTGGTACGTGTTCGACCAGGCGAGAAAATCCCCGTCGACGGCGTCCTCGTTGAGGGCTCCTCATCCGTCGACGAGAGCATGCTGACCGGCGAATCGATGCCCGTCACGAAGCACACAGGCGACTCGATTATTGGTGCCACCATCAACCAGACCGGATCGTTCGTCTTCCGAGCGACCAACGTCG
>JAUJLY010000033.1:0-4292 GCA_030447145.1 Thermomicrobiales bacterium | reverse complement strand
ATTGGTGCCACCATCAACCAGACCGGATCGTTCGTCTTCCGAGCGACCAACGTCGGGCGGGATACTGTCCTGGCGCAGATCGTTCGCCTCGTGGAGGAGGCCCAGGGCTCCAAGGCGCCGATGCAGCGGCTGGCGGACCAGGTGGCAGGCGTCTTTGTGCCGGCCGTCCTGGTCATCGCCGCCTTGACGTTCGTTGGCTGGTTGATTTGGGGACCGGACCCGGCCCTCTCCTTCGCGGTCATCACGGCGGTCGCAATCCTCGTGATCGCTTGCCCGTGTGCTCTTGGTCTCGCTGCGCCGACGGCCATTATGGTCGGCACTGGCAAGGCCGCCGAGAATGGCATCCTCGTGCGTGGCGGGGAAGCACTGGAGCTGGCACGGAAGATCGATACAGTCGTGCTCGACAAGACCGGAACGATCACCCAAGGCAAGCCTTCCGTGACGGCGATCCGAACGACCGGCGTTGTGGACGAAGACGAACTGCTCCGTCTCATTGCCGCGGCCGAGGCGCAGTCCGAGCACCCGCTTGGCCAGGCAATCATTGCCCTTGCCAAGGAACGCGGCCTGACTCCGTCACAGGTGTCCCATTTCGACTCAGTGACCGGCAAGGGCATCATCGCGACTGTTGATGGGCGCCGTCTTGCCATCGGCAATGCCGGCCTTATGGATGGCCACGAGATCGACCACGCGTCACTCGATGCTATCGCGGGGGACCTCGCCCGGTCTGGTGCAACGCCAGTCATGGTGGCCATCGATGGAGAGCCGGCGGGTGTGATCGGTATCGCAGACGAGCTCAAAGCCGACTCCGCCGAGACCGTAAAGGAACTTGAAGCGCTCGGCCTGGATGTCTGGATGATTACCGGGGACAACGCGCACACGGCAGAGGCGATTGCCTCCCAAGCCGGTATCCGGAACGTGCTGGCCGAGGTCCTGCCCGATGAGAAGGCAGCGAAGGTCCGCGACTTGCAGGCAGATGGACGGACCGTCGCCATGGTCGGGGACGGGATCAACGATGCTCCGGCACTGGCAACGGCGGACTTGGGCATCGCAATTGGCACTGGCACCGATGTCGCGATGGCATCGTCAGACATCACGCTAATCGGTGGCGACCCGAAAACGATCGTGACGGCAATCGCCGTCTCCCGCCGGACCGTGGCGACGATCAAGCAGGGGCTCTTCTGGGCGTTTGCGTACAATATCGCACTCATCCCGATTGCGATGGGGGCCCTCTTTCCGGCGTTCGGGATCTTGCTCAATCCGGTTCTGGCGGCCGCCGCGATGGCAATGAGCTCGGTCAGCGTGGTGACGAACGCCTTGCGGCTGCGTGACTTCCGGCCGCCGAAGGATGCCGCGGAGATCCTGCACCCGCCACTGGGCGCGCGTGTCCGTGACGCAGGGTATCTTGTAGCGATCGCGATTATCGCCCTTGCTATTGGCGCCGGGGCACTCTGGCTCGGTGAAACTGCCGGCATGGGCATTGAGGACACGCGCGATACTATGGAGATGCATCACGGCGACTAGGTCGCCTCTCATCCCAAATATGAGTACTACGTCAGTACTGATTTCATCGGCCAATGCCGCGACGGACAACCGCCCGGCAACACGAGAGGAAGATTTTTCATGGCACAGCAAGCTACCGAACAAGTGACACTCCAGGCTCCCGATATCAGCTGCGGGCACTGTGTAAGCTCGGTCCAGAATCGACTCGGCAGCCTTGAGGGTATCCGGAGCGTGACCGCCTCTGCAGAGACGAAACTGGTCAATGTAGAGTTCGACCCGAACCAGATTTCCCTCGACAAGATTGAGGCAGAGCTCGACGACGAGGGTTACCCCGTCCAGAAGTAAGGGTCACTTTCCCAGGCACGTATCTGCACACCCCTTCGCATGCAATATGCGAAGGGGTGTGCAGGTTAAGGGCAGGGAAACCTCTTGCGCTCGGCGGTGCTTGCGGTCATGCTGACGCGAGATGGCAGGTTGGGACCGCTCGACGATCGACCGTACAAGGGAGCCGATGCTCCCAATGGCGGAGTCATTGCTCATCGTACGTACCATTAAGGGACCTGCAAGGAGGCAATCACCGTGTCGAGCAATGCAACCACAAACATGGCCGCGGCAGATGCAGCGGCCCACACCATGGACGACCGTATCCGGCAAACTCTGGATGAAAGACCGCTCATCGTTGCCTCGAACCGTGGCCCGGTGACGTTTACCGCCGAGGGCAACGATCGCTTCAGCTCCCGGCAGGGAAGCGGCGGTCTCGTGACCGCCATTGGAGCCGTGCTGCAGGAGCACCAGGCGATCTGGATTGCGGCCGCCATGACGAAGGGAGATCGGGAACGCGTCAAGAAGGCGGAGCGCGAGGGCCATGCACTGATCACCCCGGAGGACAGCGACAGCAATTTCAAGCTCCGGTTCGTGGTCCCGGAAACGGACGCGTACAACAAGTACTACAACGAAATCAGTAATCCCCTACTCTGGTTCCTGCAGCACTACCTCTGGGATACGCCGCGGGCGCCAGATATCACTCATGAAACCTGGGACGCGTGGCGTAATGGCTACGTCAAGGTGAACGAGATGTTCGCCGATGAGATTCTGGTGGCATGCGAGGATTCCCAGCCGGGGCAAGAGCCGATCATCATGCTCCAGGACTACCAGCTCTATCTTTGCGGCCAGATGATCCGCCAGAAGCGACCACACGCCACGATTCAGCACTTCGTACACATCCCGTGGCCTGATCCGGACTATTGGCGCTTGCTGCCGATGGAGATGCGCTGCTCGATCTGTGAGGGTTTGCTGGGCTGCGATATCGTTGGCTTCCAGACACCGAACCACGTGCGCAGCTTCATGTATACCTGTGAAGCGTATGTTCCCGATTGCACCATCGACTATGCGACCCGGTGCATCCAATGGAACGATCGTGTCATCCAGGTTCGCGCCTATCCGATCTCGATCGATACCGATGAAGTCCGCAAGACCGCATATAGTCAGGAAGCACGGGCGTACGAGCGATACCTGCCGACGCACTGGAACGAGTTCACGATTCTCAGGGCCGACCGTGCGGAGCCGAGCAAGAACATCATTCGGGGGTTCCTCGCCTTCGACCGCTTCCTGGAAGTCCATCCCGAGTTTCGTGACCGCGTGAACTTCATTGCGGTGACGCAACCATCCCGTATGGACGTTGAGGAGTATCGGAACTACCTCGACGATGTCAGCGCGATCGTTGGCAGGATTAACGCCCGGTACGCAAATGTGGAAACTGGCTGGCAACCGATTCAGCTGATTATGGGTGAAAAGTATGCCCGCGTCCTTGCCGCGATGAAATGGTACGACCTGCTGATGGTCAACTCCCTGATGGATGGGATGGCGCTCGTTGCCAAGGAAGGCGCTCTGGTTAATGAACGCAGCGGGGTTCTCCTGCTCTCGGAAGGTGCGGGCGCGGTGGAGCAACTCGGGGAATACGCGCTCGTCGTCGCACCGGCGGACGTGGAAGGAACTGCCAATGCGATCTATGAAGCCCTGAGCATGCCGATCGCCGAGCGGCAGCGTCGGGCCCTCGCGCTTAAACGTGCAATTGAACGTGAGGATGTCACGGTGTGGTTCCGCGACCAGTTGTCAGACATCGTCCGCCTCGAAAGGCCCGATTCAGAGAAGTGTGAAGAGGTCTGATGAGCAGCACAGTCGGACGAAAAAGCGCACGGCTCTGCTCATCTGCCGGCCGGTCGTCCGCCCCGGGCTCCGACTACGCGATTTCGATATCTGAAGGAAACGTGTGCATATTGTGACGCGTTACGTCACGCTTGCCAACATTGTGCCAAGCTTCACGAACCTAGGCTGCATATCGAGCGCGGTATAGTAACCACATTACGTACGTACTGAAGTCAGCCCTTTTCCACTCGTTCGTCCGGAGGAACATGATGCGCATTAATCACGTCCGGCAGCGTCTTCAGCAGGGCGAGCCGTCGATTGGCACCTGGCTTTCGCTCCCGTCACCTGAAGCCGCCGAATACATTAGCAAACTCGGATTCGACTGGCTCGTCGTGGACACCGAGCATAACGCGATCGACATCCGGACGCTTGGGCAGATGTTCATGGGCATGTCGCAGTCCGGTGTTGCCCCGATGGTTCGCATTCCCTGGAACAGTGCCGAGAACATCAAACGTGTGCTGGATGCAGGGGCCTGGGGCTTTGTCGTACCCATGGTCAACAGTCGCGAGGAAGCAGAGCTGGCCGTTTCCGCCGCGCGCTATCCACCGACGGGCACACGGAGCGTCGGCGGCGGCCGCCATGCCGTC
>JAUJLY010000333.1 GCA_030447145.1 Thermomicrobiales bacterium | reverse complement strand
AGATGGCTGATAGATGTTCAGGAAGCGGGCTGGGACGTTCCCATCACTCGAGAAGGTGCGCGCGACGCCGGGCGCAACGAGGGCAAAACCACCTGGTCCAAGCCAATGCTCCCCACCATTGACGTGGAGGGTCAGCGTTCCTTTCAGCACATAGAAGATGTCGGTCATGTGCACATGGCGGTGGCGAACTGGGACGGGGAAGTGCGGCGGCACGGAGTTTTCGGTGATGGCTATCGGTTGGTCTGGCGACGGGGTCAGAAAGCGCAGCTGATACGGGCCAAATCCGGGAACCTCACCGTCGCCCTCAGCCAATACGGTCACATCCATCGCGTGACTCTCCCTGCCCTGGTCGTTTGCACCTCATGGGAATGTAGCAGGACGGAAAAGGATTGCGGTACTGCGAACATGGATGTCCCACAACACGCTCACCTCCTCTTGGAACACTTTGGAACTTTTTTGGAACAACTGGCGTCTACTCTGTTGTTGGGACGGTACGGAGTGGGGGTGACGCCGGCGCTGGTAGACACATTTGTGTTCGTATCGTCCCTTCGATCTATGGCCATCTATCGCCATTGAAGGGGAGAAACCTATGCGCCGTCTCATCTTCGAATTCCTTGCCGCCTTGCTGCTGTTGCCCATGAGTATGGTGTCTGTCCTGGCTACCCAGGAGGCGACTCCTGAAAGCCCCTTTTCCGATCTCGGATTACCCACGCTCGATATTACCGTCACCGCCGATGCCTACGAAGGCATCCCGGAATCAATTGAGGCCGGCCGCTACTTGGTGACCGTCTCCGTCACGGAAGGTGCCGGAGAGTTCGGCGGTGGAGTTGCCTTCATTCAACCCAGTGGAATGACTGGTGACGAATTCATTGCGATGCTGCAAGAACTTCTTGGAGCACCAGATGAGAGCGGTGTCGGTGTCGCCGCAGCTACTCCCGTCGATGGTGGCGCAGCCACGCCTGCTGATGAGGGCGGAGAGATGGGTGGCGTGCCTCCATTCTTCTTCGAGTCGAAGCTGGCTGGTGGCACCTACGCTCCTGCAGGCGAGTCGGCCCAGGTTGTCCTTGACTTGACCCCCGGTGATTGGGTTGCATGGGGAGACGATCCTGGATCGCCACAGGCGCCAGTCGCCTTTGAGGTGACCGGTGAAATGCCGACCGAACTCCCCGAGCCAGAGTCAAGCGCGACGCACACCATGGGCGAGTACGTCATCGAGGTCACTGAGGGCGAGGTAGTGAGCGGCCAGCAGGTCCTGTGAGTGGACAACATCGGCGCCCAGCCACACTTCATAGCCGCCGGCACAACAACCGTGGACGTGACTGAAGAAGAACTCATGGCCGTCCTTGAAGCTGATATGACCGGCACACCGGCCGCAGTGGACTTCAACCCGGATGAGGACTTCGAAGAGGCATTCTACAGCGCTAGCCAATCTACCGGAACAAGCCAGTGGATTGTGGCTGACGTCCAGCCGGGAACGTTGATCATGATCTGCTTCTTCCCGGACATCTCTGACGGACTGCCACACGCCTATCACGGCATGATAGAGACGGTCGAGGTTGCCGAGTAACGAAAGCTGAAGGTTCTGCGAAGGCAAGAGGACCGGCGGGCGCCCGCCGGTCCTCTTCTCGTATGTCATACCGCTGTCCGTCCACCTACGGACACTGAATTGGTTGGATCAGACGTTTCGCCCCGATCGGCGAGAGCTACGAGGATTCCACGAAGCCACCATAGCACTCTTTTCCATGCGGACCTTCCATTCTTCCAGTAGCTCCCCAAAGAGCTCGGTGGCGTTGTACTCCCGATTGGGAACTGTCGTCTCCATGCAGAGGTGATAGGTCCCGGTAGGGAGCACACCGCAACCACCATAGGCGTGGATGAGCAGGAACTGCGTCACAGCGTCCTCCCCTGCATGCTCCTCCGGCAAGCGATCCCAGAAAGAGAAGCCGCCTACATCAAGGAGCTTTGCCCGGTCGTAGAGGACGTTTGCGCCGCCGATCCAGTCGACCTTGTAGCGGATCGTTTCGCCGTTCGGTGCCAGCCGTTGCTCAAGGTGCAACGCGTTCGCCGCCATCTGGATCCCATGGCGTTGCGGGATGTTGCCAGGCGTGAAGAAGGGCTCCGGACGGACCGGCCCATGCCATACCTCGATATCCTGTTGGTGAGGACGGACATCGTCGAGATAGGCAAGTCCTGCGGCCGCGGCACCGACGAAACCACACTGATCAGACCGGATCACCGAAACTATGCGCTCCATCACATGGGGCGCAAGAATGACATCGTTATCCAGGTAGTGCACGTATGGCGCCGTACTCTGCTCGAGCAGGAAGTTGCGTTGCTCCGCCATGCCGCCACGGGGTAGATGCCGGTGTAGATCGACGGCATGCCCATGGTAACGAAGCGCGTCCACGGCGTTCTGAATCTCAAGACTGTCGAAATAGGCGTCCTGCTCGTCGGTTTGGTCCGAGACGATCACATCAAAATCAGTGAATGTCTGTCCAAGCAGGCTGGTGAGCACCATTGCCAGGCCAGTTTTTCGCCCATACGTTGGGATCAATACATCGACCGTTGCCATGGTGCCTGCTCTCTCTACTACCGCGGACGCACAGAAAGGACATCTCGTCCTCCGGACGCCATCAGAAGGAGAACTGCATGTTCCATACCAAACGCCGGGACTGCAGATCCCGGCATCCGATTCCATTTATCTTCCTCGTCGGAGTCAGTCCAGACAATTTCGGGGTATCCAGGTACCGTTAGGCAGCCGGGTACGAATATAGCCGCCAGTCAGTTGTCCTCACGTAGACTCACGGGACGATCCAACACCTCCCGCATGATGATGGCAGTCCGCACTGCCTGCGGATTCCGAAAATGGGTCCGTATCTGCCCTGCGTTTTCGATTTCCCGGGCCGTCACTATCAGCGGAGCGATTGGCCGGCGGCGCGTTCGCTCCTCGGCCGTTGGCTGCGATCCCGCGGACGGACCGCGCTTAGCCGCTTCCTCCCGCGCAAGCCGTGCCTCACCACGTTCGGGCAGCACCGCTCCCTGACTTCCATTTGCATCCCGACGGGTGCGATCCAGTGGGACCGGTACCTCGACTTCCACCGGCCGCCGCGCAACAGGACGGTACCCGCCACTCTCGGTGAAACTCTTTGGCCCCGCCGATGCAGCACGTCCGTTGTCAGGGGTGCGTGTGCTCACGAGACTACGCATCCACGGCAGGACAAATGAGCCAACAATCAGCAGGAAGAACGCAATCCTGACGATATCTCCGCTGTCCATGCGTTCCTCCTCTCTCCGCAGAACTGATCGCTACTCCTTATTATTAGCGATCGAGCCGCGCATCGCCGTATCAGCCTGGACATTCTCCATCTTGTAGTAATCCATGACCCCCAATCGACCGGAGCGGAAGGCCTCGGCCAGCGCCAGTGGTACCTGTGCTTCGGCTTCCACAACCCGGGCACGCATCTCCTGCTCGGCTGCGAGCGCCATCGCGCGTCGCTCCTCTGCCTTTGCCTGGGCGATGTTCTTGTCGGCCTGGGCCTGGTCGGTCTGGAGTTCAGCACCGATATTCCGGCCAACATCGACATCCGCGATATCGATCGAGAGGATCTCGTAGGCAGTACCCTGATCCAGCCCACGATCAAGCACGTACTTGGATATCTGGTCCGGATTCTCCAGCACCATCTTGTGGGAGCTGGCGGAGCCAATGCTTGATACGGTGCCTTCGCCGACGCGGGCGATAATCGTCTCCTCCCCAGCACCGCCGACCAGGCGATCGATATTCGCCCGTACGGTGACCCGCGCCACTGCTACCAGCTGGATGCCGTCCTTGGCGACGGCGGAGACACGCGGGGTCTGGATGACCTTCGGGTTGGCACTCACCTGAACTGCTTCGAGCACGGCCCGTCGCGCCAGGTCGAT
>JAUJLY010000032.1:10765-13475 GCA_030447145.1 Thermomicrobiales bacterium | reverse complement strand
CTCCAGACCTCTTACCCAAGTCGCCGGGAGGCTATCGGGTGCAATACGCGCACCGGGCGTTAGAGGCTGGAATCCTCAGGCGAGAATGAACTGGCGTTCCCGAAGGATCGGTACGGACTGGCTCTGATCCAACTCCGCCGCTATCATGACGTCATCCGGAAATCCCTTCCCGATCAACCCCCGGCCGCTTGCGCAGGCGCGAAGCTGTTCCAGGATGTCGCCCGCTACCTGCTCGTAGCTGTGGCGTGCCACCTCGGCTTCGGGAGAGAGGTCGGTCCACCCGCTGCGGTGGAGATGCGAAAGCACCGCTCCCGCTCCCCAGAGATCTTCGATTGCCGGGCGCAGCGTACCGCCCGGCCACTGCTCACCAGCCGCGATCAACGCAACAGTGGTCGATTCAGCGTTGTGGTTATCGTTGATCCAGCTTGCGACAGCGCTGGCATTCCTGAACGAGGATGCAAGCACGGTTGATGCGGTGGATGCGAGATGATGAGAGATTGCCGAGCCGTTGGGAGAGGGGAGAACAAGCCGGGATATCGACGATGCATCCCGGACCGATCGCGCCGAGAGGGTGATATCACCTGGCCTCGCGTTGGTCCGGCCCGCCGCCAGCACGGCGTCGTGCTCGTGTGCATAGAGGGCGGCAGACTCGTCGTTCCATCCGTAGGGAAGGACGACCGTGCCAGCATCCAGCGCGACACCGACTGTGGTGGTGAAGGACAGCACATCAACCACGATTGCGATATCCGAGTCCCGTGCCACGGCCTCAGCGCCTGCCATGCCCCATTCAAAACGAAGACGATAGGGACGTTGCTGATGCGACGGATCGAGCATGTGTCTCCTCTCAGCGTGCTACATCTGGATAGGCGACATGTGCCGTTGACAGATGGAAGTAGTCATATGGGCTCGGGTCCGTGGGCACCGGTGGAGGATTCAGACGCACCACGCAGGCAATTGGCCCAGCCATGGTGCTCATGGGGTCCAATCTGACAATGGCGCACGAGGGACAACCGCATCACGATTAGGCGATAGTGCTCACCCTCAAAGGTCACCGGCTCATCACTCCACAGGCTATCGAGCAACTGCAGACCGCCTTCGGTGGCACAATTCATCCTCCCCGCTGCGTATGTGAAGCATGGGGATCGAGAGTCCACGCGAGCCTCATCTCCCAACATGATCAGCACACGCTGTGCGAATGATCATGATCGTGATCATCTTGGGTGCTTCGTCTCATTCGGATCCCATCTGTTCCCCGCCGGCGAGGTAGCGCTGGAACCAGCCTTCAGCGTGCTTGGTCACCTGCTCCATCGTGCCTGGCTCCTCGAAGAGGTGGGTTGCACCCGGCACGATGACCAACTCCGATGGGCCGCCCAACTTCGCTTTCGCGCTCGTGTTCATCTCGATAACCGCTGTATCGAGTTCACCGACGATCAGCAGGGTAGGGGACCGAACGCGTCCGAGTGCCTCAGCGGCGAGATCCGGTCGGCCTCCCCGGGAAACCACCGCCCGGACCTCCGGTCGCTCCGCAGCGGAGATGAGGGCTGCCGCGGCGCCGGTGCTGGCCCCGAAGTAACCGATATCGAGATCCCGTGTGGCTGCCTGATTCCTTAGCCAATCGGTTGCGGCGATCAGGCGTTCGCCAAGCAGCGGGATATCGAAGCGGTACTGCCGGGTGCGCCGGTCGACGGCCTCCTCCGACTCCGTCAGGAGGTCGAAGAGCAAGGTAGTGAAGCCCGCCTGCTGCAGGGCGACGGCCACCTCATGGTTGCGAGGGCTGAAGCGGCTGCTCCCACTGCCATGGGCGAAGACGACGATGCCAGTCGCATCCGGCGGGAGCGCCAGCATACCGTAGAGGCTGGCACTCCGGATCGGGATGGTGATGTCCTGCTGTGATTCGCGCATGGGCATCTCCCATGTCAGCCTGGCGATTATCAGGGCAACGGCTCATCACCGTATGGGAAGGTCTCAGGTGCCTCGCCACGATCCCATTGCTCAGCTGGCTCCAGTGGAGTGAGTGCCGTCGTGCTGTCCCAGTGAATGACCGCATCGAACTGATCGGCGAGACGGGCACCGAAGTAATGGCTCAGTCGCTCTGTTTCCGGGCGGTAGATGACGCCGATGGCTCGCTCCAGACGGTCGGTTCGCAGCATCCCGCCAGCATCACGCATCGAGAGAAGAAACGCGTCGTACGGGAACTCGTGGAAGAGCGCCTCGTAGGATCCGGGAAGCCCCGGTCGCACACGCTTTCGTTCGGCTGGTTGGTCCCAATCTCTTGCGGCGGTCACGGTTCCCTCGTGGGTTGTTTGGCCGATAAGGAAGACCTCGTTGGGATGACGTTCCCGCGCGAGCTGGCCCAGATTGAGTTCGCCCGCATCGCCCATCTCTGTCGCCCGCGCATCGCCGAGATGTGAGTTGTGTGCCCAAACGACGATCTTGGCCGGTGCGCTAGTGCGCTGGGTGAGATGGTCGATCAATGCGTCGAGGGTTTCGGCCATATGGGTATCCCGTAAGTTCCAGGAAGAGACACGCCCACGGAACATGGAACGGTAGTAGGCCTCGGCATTCTTCGCCAGGCGAGCGTTCTGCTGGGCAGAGAAGAACTCATCCTCGGCGACCTGTCCGTCGCGCATGGCGAGTTCGGCGGCCCGGACCTGAAACTCCACCAGTTGAGCGACGACATCGTCTTCGCAGGGCTCCGCGGTTCCCAGGC
>JAUJLY010000032.1:0-10665 GCA_030447145.1 Thermomicrobiales bacterium | reverse complement strand
GCCATAGGCCTGGGAATCCTGGCCAAAGTGCTCGAAACAGCTGTAACGCTGACGAGCCCGGTCAGCCGCAGCGGGGTCGACCTTGTCGAGATAGTCAATGACGGCACGGACCGATGTGTTCAGGCTGTAGAGATCCAGCCCATAAAAGCCTGCCTTGTGGTTCGGATGGGCGTCGTTGTAGTCCCGCAACCAGCCCACGAAGTCCTGGACGACGGTGTTGCGCCACATCCAGTGGGGAAAGCGGCCGAAATCGTCGAGCGCATCGAGCGGTGTTCGATCGTCGTTTGTATCGCGCACGTAGCGATTGATGCGGAAGGCGTCTGGCCAGTCGGCTTCGGCAGCAACCGCACCGAACCCGCGTTCCTCAATGAGCCGACGAGTGATAGTGGCGCGCTCACGGTAGAACTCCTCCGTGCCATGACTCGCCTCGCCGATCAGGACGAGGCGGGCGTCGCCGATCTCGTCCAGCAGGCGATCGTAGTCCCCCGCTTCGCCGCTCAGGGGCTGCGCGTGGAATGTAATGGTGTCAGGTCGACTTGGGGTATGTCGGTCAATAGTCTTGGAATGATGGGATTGTGTCATTGTGAGGCCCTCCTTTCAGGCAGGACCATCACGGCATTTCCCGCGCCACGGATATCATTGATGAGGGTTACATGCCCGCCCCGGATTTGGCAGGCGCCTCCGGCTTGCCTGGTTCGCCGTGCCAAAGATGCCGCATCGCTGGGGACGTGGCGAGAAGCTCGCGCAACGTCCCCCGGGCAATGATCCGTCCCCCATCGAGCACGATGATCTGATCGGCGCGACGGAGCGTGGCGTGCCGGTGGTAGACGACCAGGCTGGTTGCCTCTGGCCGCTCGAAGAAGCGATCCCACAGGATGCGTTCGGTCTCGACGTCCAGCGCGCTGGGCTGGAGAGATCGTAACATATAGAGCTGGGCTGGCCGGACGAACATCCGGGCTGTCGCACTGCGCTGCAGCTGACCGCCGGACAGCTTGACCCCACGCGCACCGACGACGGTGTCCAGTCCCTCCTCCAGCGCCATCAGGTCCTGCTCCATGACCGCTGATCGCAATGCGCCCGGCAAATCAACTTCATTCTCCGGCAACCCGAGCATGATGTTCTGGCGGAGCGACTCGATGAAGAGCCGTGGGGTCTGGGGGGTATACGCAGTTCGTGGGGGAACAAAGAAGCGGGATGGGTCATCGATGATGTGCCCATTCCAGCGGATCTCCCCGGCGTCGTGCGGGATCAGGCCGAGCAGCGCGCGCAGCAGTGCTGTCTTGCCAGCGCCTACCTCACCGACGATCACCGTCATCGTCCCGCGCTCAACTTGGAGGTCGATATCCGTCACTGCGCAGCCAGTTTCGGGATAGTGCGCGGTCGCCCTCGCGCTTCCAGCACCTCCAGGCGTTCCTGGCTGGTATGCGGGAGACCGGGAAGGCCAGGGAGATCGCCGCGCAGGTAGACCGGCCCATGCTCCACCAGGTTCTCCGCCGGTACTCCCTGCAGCAGCTCTCCCATCCGGGAGACGGAGACACCGAACTGGCGGTACTGGTTCAGGTAAAAGCCGAACATGGTCACGACTTGCGAGAGCCAGCCAAGATAGGAGACGAACAGCGCGAAATCTCCCACGCTGAGCTTGCCGGAGCGAATCGACTGGGCCGAGAAGAGAAGGATGATGCCGGTACCGATGTTGGCCATGTTGGTCGACAACGAGCGCAGAATCTCGTTGAAGACGAGGTCGTTGAGCGTGGCCTTGCGTCGCACTTCGTTGATCGTTCGGAAGTAATCGACAACGCGTTCTTCCGCCCCCGCGACTTTCACCGCCTGCACCGCACCGAACATCTCACCAAGCAGACCCGTGGCAGCACCAATCGATTCCTGATTGGCCCTCCGGTAGTGCTCGAGCCGTTTGCCGGCCAGCCGGGAGACTGTGATCACCGCCAGCAATGGCAGGAAGACGCCGATGGTGAGCACCGGATCGATACTGATCAGGAAGCTGATCCCGATCACCAGCACCAGCACCAGCACCAGCACCTGACCAACGGGATCCAGCGTCCAGCTCAGGAAGTTGCTGGCAACCGTGACATCGTCCCGGAACTGGCTGACAGCTTCGCCTGGCGACACGGGAACCGCCCGTGCCCCCGGGTGATCGAGGACGCGCCGCAGCATGTTCTTGTGCAAGGTTGTCTCGAAGTAGGCTGCGGCAATCAGCCCGCTCATGTTCAGGGCGCCGATAGCTGCAAGGAGGGCCAGGAGCCACCAGATAGTCGAGGGAGCGGTTGTCTCCACGGTGATTGCATTGAAGAACTCGCGGGCGACAAGACCAGGCAGCAAGGGCACGAGATAGAAGAGCGTGCTGGCGGAGAGCCCGCTGGCGATGAAGAGCCACAGCCTGAACGCGGCCATACGAAGGACATAGCGCCAGGGCCTCATCGTCGCGCCTCTGCTGGTTCTTCCTCGCTCAGCAGGTCGTGCCCGGTCCGCAGCATGCGAGCGAACCGGGAGGTCGGGTCGGCGGCAAGATCCTCCCGCGGGCCGTACTCCACGATCTGCCCATCCTCGAGGACAAGGATAGAATCTGCCCGCTGCACGGTGGCGAGCCGGTGGGCGATGATGATCCCTGTTCGTCCCTCCAGTAATCGGTCGACGGCTTGCTCCAGGCGCCGCTCCGTGCCAGGGTCCAGGCGTGATGATGCCTCGTCCAGCACGACGATTCGGGGATGACGCAGGAAGACACGGGCAAAGGCAAGGAGGAGCGCGACCGCCGTGCCGAGTGCAAACATGAGGACCGATGTTGAACCGGTCGCCGAGCCCAGCACGGCGGCTTTCTGCCGTTTGCGGAGAAGATCGCGTGCATGCTCGTGATTCGACCGCATCACGTAGTCGACCGCGCCTGCTGAGCGGATGTCCTCGGTGCCGGTCAGGCGCTCCTCGATGAAGCCAAAGAGCCGGGCGCTGGATTCCCGCTCCGCCACCCAGTGGGGACAGCAACGTCGCGCAGTGCATTGATGAGGGCGATCGCCAGAACGGCAAAGAGGGTCAGGGCTGCACCGACCCGCCAGTCGATGCGAAAGAGCAGGGCCAGTACCCCGACGCCAAGCAGGGCATTGCCGAGAACATAAACCGTGAAACGCGAGAAGAAGTTGCCTAGCTTGGCGACATCCCCATCTACACGCTCGATGAGCGCGTCGGGCGTGTGCGCGTTGTGAAATGATGCATCGAGCCTGAGCACATGCAGCGCGAGATCATTGCGGAGGTTGTTGGTGGCGGTCCAGCCGACATTCTCTGCGAGCCATACCTCGGCAAGGTTGACCACTTGCGTGACGAGGGCGATGACCAGGAAAAGCCTGGCAAACCAGAGGAGGGTACTCACCGGCTCTCCCGCCGAGGCGCGCTCGATGAACTGGCGGAGGATCTGCAGTGCCCCAAGTTGCAGCGCAATGCTGACGAGCAGCAGCAGACCCAGGACGGCCGTGCGTCTACCTTGGGGTTTCAGGTAGGTTGCGAGCAAGCGCCAGTACTGGCGCATGGAAATCCGCACGTTTTGGGGTGCTCCGGAAACAAACGCTCAGGCGCTCAATCAAAAACCCGGCAAGCCACTGTAGCACGGCCCATCTTCGCTTTGACCGGTGGGGCAAGATCGGAAAAGGCAGTGATTATCGCTGTAACCCAGCCACGGCTGTAGCCCGTGAACGCACGCCGGGTTCGGGCCCGATATTCTCCAGATGGCGCCCCAGAGTAGGTGGACTAATGGAGAAGATTCAGAAAATGACGGGTGGAATGCAGGACCAACCACTCATCGTCTCCAGGGACCTGTGCCGTCGTGGTTCGTGTTGCTGCTACTTGCGTGTATGAGCCATGGTGGCGAAGACGACGGGCGTACATTCTCATCTTCCGTGCAGGCCGCTTTTAGATGAGGCCGTGACGATGCGCGTGGGCAGCGGCGGCAGCCCGCGAGGATGCGCCGATTTTCGCCCGGAGCCGCTTGACGTGCGTTGCCGCGGTCTGTGGGCTGATGTAGAGGGTTTCCGCAATCTCACGGTTGGAGTAGCCCTCAGCCACCAGACGCAGGACCTGCATCTCGCGCGACGTGAGGTCACTGTAGTAAGGGTTGGCGGGGATCTCATCCATTTCTTTAGATGGGCGGGACTCGAATTCCAGTGCTTCCGCGATGACGTTTTGCAGATCCGCGTTTCGTCCCGATTCCCATTCCGCGGAAAAGGTGTCCTCATCCAGAATCGACCGTATCTCACGCAGGGCGTTGTCAAGCAATCGCATCGCCGCAAGTGAAAGAGATGCCTTGATTGACTCGTAGAGGGCTTGTGCTGATGCAAGCAGACGGGTTGCGAATGAGAGATCTCCCCTGGCTACGGCGATCGTGGCAATGCCGAGTAGGGCATCCGCGATGCCGACCTGGTTGCCGAGTTCGGACTGCAGGCTCAGGCATTCCCGGTACATCGTTGCTGACGCGGCCCGGCCCCCCTGCTCCAGGCGGGCATCACCGAGATTGGACAGAATAGCGCCCTGGAGTCCGGACGGCCCAAGTTTCCGTGCAATGGTGAGCCCCTCCTCAAGCAGCGCAACGCCTCGTTGCTCGTCCGCACT
The DNA here is from genome assembly GCA_030447145.1 of Thermomicrobiales bacterium. GTDB lineage: Bacteria > Chloroflexota > Chloroflexia > Thermomicrobiales > UBA6265 > UBA6265. Next base: position 6,057 of record JAUJLY010000032.1, on the reverse strand, counting down.
GGTGAGCTTCATCAAGCCATAATTGGTCAGGATTGTGGCGAGTACCTCGGCCTGGCCGCCTTGCCGTGCCAGCCCGAGCGCGCGTTCGAAGAGCGTCGTTGCCTGATCGATATCACCCCTGGCTTCAATAACCATCGCCAGATTCGACAAGGCTCGTGCCATCGCGACATGATCATTCAGGTGAATAGCGATGCACAGGCTCTCATTGTGCAGGGCTTCCGCACGGTCGAACTCTCCCTGGGTTCTCGCAATCCGCCCGGCGCCATCAAGGAGCTTTGAGCGTAAGGCGGAATGATCCTCACGCGACCGCAAGAGCGCGGACTCCAGCCACTCGCCGCCTTCGACAAGGTGACCGCGAATCCACCAGAACCAGACCAGCGCGGCGGCGAGGCGAAGCCCAAGCTCGGGGTCCTCCTGGCTGAGCGACCAGGTGAGGGCCACCCGCAGATTCGCGAGTTCTCCTTCCAGCCGGTTTGGCCACTGGCCGGACAATTGCCCGATTGATAATGCTGGTTCAGCCTCTTCCGCGAGACCGGTGAAATACTCCGCATGTCGCCTTTGGGCGTCTGCTGCGTCCCCGCTCGCTTCGAGCCGTTCGAGTGCATACTCCCGGATCGTTTCGAGCATCATGAACCGCGGTTCTCCAGCGATCACCTCGCGCCTGAGTAGCGCATTCTCCAAAAGCTCGGAAAGGGCGTCCATCGTCTGGCAAGAAGTGGCTGCTTGGAATGAAAGAAGGGACGATGTCGCCCCCCCGCCGACCACATATTCAGCTGCTGCAAGGTCGAAACCGCCCGCGAACACAGCGAGACGCTCAAATGCCCCCTGGTCCGGAGCCGGAAGTTGCTCGTAGCTCCAGTCTATGGCGGCCCTCAGCGTCTGGTGTCGCTCGGGGAGCGTGCGGCTTCCCCTCGTTAGCAGGTCCAGCCGGTGCGTCAGACGCTCGAGAAGTGACGTGAGCGAGAGCACCTGGAGCCGCACCGCAGCCAGTTCGATGGCCAGTGGCAGCCCATCGAGACGGGTACAGATCGTGGCGATCGTCGTCGCATTGCCGGCGGTGATCTCAAAGCCCGGATCAATGGCCCTAGCGCGCTGCATGAAGAGCTCGACCGCTTCAGTGTGTGCAAGCGTTGCGAGGGGAGGGAGATGCGACAGATCAGGCAATGCAAGGGGCGGCACGTCGATAACATGCTCACTCTTTATATGAAGTGGGTTGCGGCTGGTTGCAAGTACCTTCAATGTGGAACACGACGCCAGCAACTCCGCAATCCCCGGGGTGGCCGCGGGAAGATGCTCCATGTTGTCCAGCAGGAGCAGTAAGGGCTTTTCTTCCACATGTTCGGCGATGAGCCTGGGAAGTGGCACAGTGCCGGTATGGTCCAAGCCGAGCACGGTGGCAACTGTCGACAGAACCAGTTCCGGGTCACGGAGAGGGGCCAGAGAGACACTGGCCACATCGCAATCACTCCGCTCGACGTGAACTGCAAGAACTTCCAAGGCCAGCCGGGTTTTGCCCACGCCACCTGGTCCGGTCAAGGTGACCAGGCGAATGTCAGCATCGTCGAGCAGATTGCACGCGGCACGGATCGGCTGTTCCCGGCCGATAATCGGAGTGAGGGGCGCCAGTGCCATGTGAGTGTGGACCAGGTTTGGCAAGACGGACACGCTGCCTTCTGTCAACGACATTGTGACATGTAAGATGCTCGGATTTTGTGGCAGGCTTACTGGTTTGTCAACGCTACAGTCGTTTGGCGGACAGTCAGGCCTCTTCAGAAGGGCATTTCATGACCCATTGAGGAGACCTGGATCCTGTCCGGTTGCTTGCTCACCCTGGATTGACCCGTTCCATCAACCTGCCGAGGATGGCACCGACTCCTCCACGGTGAGTAAGTACCTCGCGTAGGTGCCCCTCGAATTACCCAATTCGGGGTACAGACAACGAGGTACCTGTGCCAATACACTCCATATATTGGATTCCAAATAGAAGCAGCGTGTCACTATCGTCAGAGCTTCGGGGACGACACATAGCTGCATCATACCCCCAGCTATCTACCTGAGTGAGGCAACCCGCAATGCTGGCTCCGCATGCTCGCCGAACCTCCCGGTCCCAAGTACAGGGACCTTCGTTCCGATCCGTCGATGAACCCTTCTATAAAAGTTCCCAGTTTGGCTATACCGTGACCTGGGCGCCTCCCTGGGCCGTTGCCGGAAGTGACGTCATGGATGCGTCCAGTCCTGCTCCGGGAACCGATGGGGTCGCGATCTGTATGCAGGACTGTGAGATTGCCGAGGTGCGCATCGTCGGTGCCGATCGACGAGACCTTCTTGACGCTGTAGAGACTGCCCGGTTCTGGGCCTCTGCTGCGTATCTCTCGGAATTCACGGAGTCTGGCACCAAGGTTGTGCTGTCCCAGTGCTGTGTCAAGACCGCGGCCCTCATCATGGTCAGCCCAGGCAGCACTCCGGAGAATCGAATTGTCACGGTGAAGGAGAGCTACGATCTGAACCCCAGGGTCTCGATCCGATCCACCTTCACGGCCGACCTGGCGACCTTCCACGAGACGTTCCGGAGCCTGCAGCAGAGTGTCCTGATCGATGGCCGTGACCCGTTACGCTGCTTTGACGCCGATGTCTTGCTGGCCGTGCTGACCTGATACCACCATTTGACACCTTGCCGTCCTGCACCACACATCGACACCTTCGACCGTTCCCTGACACGGTCGCAGGTGTCGATGTATCTGGCTGGGTGTGAGGCGGGGGCAGTGTTACTTGATGTACGCCGGAAGTTGCCCGGCGCCCGGCTCACCATGTCGGATTCCCCGGTGCTGTTCGTCGCCTGAACTCAGGAGTAGCCCGGGTCGTTTGGCATTGGGTCACTCCTGAGCTGGGAAACACACGCACGCGTTCTACCAGTGCTCCCGGTGGAGCACATCATCGAGGGAGCGACGGCCGCGCTTGAGTGAGCCGGATTTCATGTCCGGCGCAGGGTGGCCAATCATCGTAACACCGATGGGGAGATACTCGGTCGGAATCCCGAGCGCCTCCTGCAAACGTTTCGGCTCCATGACGCCGACAAAGGCAGTGCCCAGACCTTCGTTTACTGCAGCAAGCAGGATCAGCATGAGAGAGGCACCGGCGTCGGTATGCCAGTACGGTATTGGCCAGTTGACCTCTTCCTGCCCCTTGCCCTTCTTGTCGGGTTCGTTGTACCGGTCGTGGTACACCTTCTCACTGGTGCAGATCACAATCTGGACCGGTGCCAAGGAGATAAACGGCGCGTGACCGCACCGCACATACCACTCTTCGCCCGCAATCTCGGCGATCACCTGGCGAGTTTCCTCCCGGGTCACCACAACGTAGACCACACCCTGGCTGAACCCCGCGCTTGGCGCATGCTGACCCGCTTCGAGGATGCGCTCGATCACCTCGTCGGATACAGGTTCGTTCGTGAAATTCCGGATCATCCGTCGCTTGCGTACCACATCCTGAAATTTCATACCTGCGCTTGCTCCTGCATGTCGCTCCACAACCTCTGGCACCATCAGGCCCGCACTCTACCAGACGGGACCTTGGAGGGGGAACGCGAGATTCTGATCCCCGGAGGGCTGGTGGAGAACCTCGGGTCACTCCGCCTCGATGAGGGCCAGGGCGCCGTGCGCGGCGTGACCGAACGAGTGATTCACGGCGATGTAGGTGCCGGGTGCCGCAAACGTCGTCTCGACACAGACGCCGTCGCCAGGGCCGATCGAGATGCCCTGCATGCCTTCGAAGACGTTCTTCGGGTTTGCGTTCATGTAGGCATGGGAGAAGATCGCACCGACGATGTGGAATGACGACCAGACGTTTGGCCCCATGTTGACGACATAGAAACGGACCAGCTCGCCGGCAGGAACCTTGATTGGCTCATCGACATACTGGTTGGCGTGCCCATTGAAGGCCATGACCAATGGAGCCGTGTTGTTTGCGAAGAGGTTCGCGGTATCGGTGACGTAGACGTCGTCCTCGCCTTCCATCACATAGAACTCACTCTGGGAGAGCACGACCTCGGTGGCTGGCTCGAACATCTTCTCCGACGGGTCCACGATCATCGGCAGGTACATACCGGACGCGATGTGCATGAGCACCGGTGCAGTGCCGCAATGGACCATGTAGGCGCCCGGGTACTGCGCCGTGAATTCCCACTCGAAGGACTCACCCGGCGCCACATTCTGGTAGCCCTCTTCGGGGACTACCTCTGCCGAGTGGAAATCGACCGAGTGGACCATGGCCGCTTCGTTCCTGACCGTGACATGGATGGTGTCGCCCTGGACCGCGCGAATCGCCGGGCCGAGCACGGTGCCATTGAAGGTCCATGCCGAGTAGTTCATGTCCTTCTTGATCTCGACAATGCGATCCTGCGCGACAATCTCCACTTCCTTGTCGCCGGGCTCAACTGGCTCAAGGTATGGGTCGTAGCGCCTGAACGGCGTGACTTCGTTCACCGGTGCCGGGGTGGCGTCACCGGTGGTTTCTGTCGACGCGTCCGAACCGATATAGGAGCCACCAGATTCACCTGCAGGTGGTGTGGCGTGATCATGATCCTGTGCGAAGGCATTGCCGAACGCACCTGCGGCGCCAATGCCGAAACCGAGGCCCGCAGCCCCGCGAATGACGTTGCGGCGATTGGTCTTCTGCATGGGCATGATGAGATTTGCCGGCATTCGAATAACTGACATCCGTAAACTCCTTTTGTGTCCTGTCGGAAGCTCTTCGCCGGTTCCCGGCTATCTGTCACGGTCTCGGTGCGGCTCCCGGGCGGTGCAATCCGTTGAGGGAAGTGTCGCCCCGAAGGCGTGGCGCGAGAGTCACAGAAGTGGGGATCACCATGTCAATTTCATGACAATTGACGGACGATGGCGACCATTTCCTTGGCCTATCGCCACGATAGATTTCTTCGCGGCCCGTCCCGCACTGGTCAGTGTAGTTCCGTATACCCATAGGATGGGTACACATCGTACCGCTCTGGATACTCACGCTGCGCCCAATTCGATCACGCTGGCTTGACACTGCGACATGTCTCCCCTGCGGTAGATTGCACACATACGTAATATCCGCACGTGCGGAAGGATCAGGAACAGGAACGCACCTCCATGGGGCATCCGTAGCAACTGGCATCAGCGCCGTTGGAACGCGATGACCGTTAGGAACCCGGTGCCTGGCGTTTGGCGGCATGCCCGCGCACCAGTCGTACAAGGAGGATCTCGTGAAGCGACGAAACCCCGGCTCACCATCCGTTACCAGCAGGGCAAAGCTCCGGGTTGTCATCTTTTCGGGTCTTCTTGTAGCACTGCAATTGTTGGGGACGGCGGGACTTACCGCTGCGCAGGACGCAACACCTGGTGCATCCCCGGCCGGTGGGGCGACAGAGCTGGCACTTGTGGATATCCCCATGGCTCCGGGTAGTGAGGCTGAGGGATCCGTTCCTGATGCCACGGTCACCTTTAATTTCGGTGGCGAGATCGATACCGGTGACCCGCAGGTGATGGCCTTCCTTAACGAGATCGAGATTGCCTCCAAGGTCTGGGTGCCGCTTCTGGCGCTGAATGAAGAGAATCTTCCCTCAAGCGCGGGGGCGGAGAGCGTGACGGTTTCCGCGGACGGGACGGTCTATACCTTCACGATCCGGGATGGGATGACCTACACGGATGGTGAGCCGGTGACAGCTGGCAACTATGCCTACGCCCTCAAGCGGGCCTGCAGCCCGGAGGTTGCCGGCAACTACTCCAACATCCTCTACGCGATCACGGGGTGTGAAGCCTGGCGCAGTGCCGATCCCGCAGCGGCAGAGACAGCTGAGCTCGAGGCCGCACTCGATGAATCAATCGCGGCCGTGGATGACTCCACGCTAGAGATTCATCTTGACTATGCTGCCGGCTATTTTCCCTACGTCATGACGACATGGGTGACCTATCCTGTCCGCGAGGATCTGGTGGAAGGCAACGGTGCTGACTGGTGGCGCGACATCAGCAACTATGTTGGCAATGGCCCCTTCAAGGTTGTTAGCCACACCGACAACCA